>NZ_JBKBVU010000271.1:0-3175 GCF_046289365.1 Caldimonas sp.
CCTGGTTGCGGTCCGGGTGGTATTTCATGGCCAACTTGCGGTAGGCCTTCTTGATGTCCTCGTCGGACGCATTCTTCGCCACGCCCAGGACGTCGTAGTAGTCGCGCTTTGCCATGTTCTAGGTCACCTTCAAACGCAAAGCCCCCGTGCGCAGTGTTCGCTGCCCACGGGGGTGCTTTCATCCCTGCCCCCGGCGGCTGGAGCCGCCAGCCCCGGGGGCGGGCCAGCGTCGATTACTTTTTGTCCTTCACTTCGGTGAACTCGGCATCCACCACGTTGTCGTCGGCGGGCTTGGCCGAGCTCTGGGCACCGGCGGCGGCATCGCCCTGGCCGGCGGCGGCCTGGGCCGCCTGCATCTCGGCATAGACCTTCTCGCCCAGCTTCTGGCTGGCCTTCATCAGCGCCTCACTCTTGGCTTCGATGGTGGCCTTGTCCTCGCCCTTGAGGGCTTCTTCGACGTCCTTGAGGGCCGACTCGATGGCTTCCTTCTCGGAGGCCTCGAGCTTGCTGCCATGCTCGCCCAGGGACTTGCGCACGCTGTGCACCAGGGCATCGGCCTGGTTGCGCGCCTGCACCAGTTCGAGCTTGCGCTTGTCCTCGGCGGCGTTGAGCTCGGCGTCCTTCACCATCTGCTGGATCTCTTCCTCAGTGAGGCCGGAGTTGGCCTTGATGGTGATCTTGTTCTCCTTGCCCGTGGCCTTGTCCTTGGCGCTCACATGCAGGATGCCGTTGGCGTCGATGTCGAAGGTCACCTCGATCTGGGGCACACCGCGCGGGGCCGGCGGGATGCCTTCGAGGTTGAACTCGCCCAGCAACTTGTTGCCCGCCGCCATCTCGCGTTCGCCCTGGTAGACCTTGATCGTCACGGCCGGCTGGTTGTCGTCGGCCGTCGAGAAGACCTGCGAGAACTTGGTCGGGATGGTGGTGTTCTTGCTGATCATCTTGGTCATCACGCCGCCCAAGGTCTCGATGCCCAGGGACAGCGGAGTGACGTCGAGCAGCAGCACGTCCTTGCGGTCGCCGGCCAGGACCGAGCCCTGGATGGCCGCGCCCACGGCCACGGCCTCGTCGGGGTTGACGTCCTTGCGCGGATCCTTGCCGAAGAACTCCTTGACCTTTTCCTGCACCTTGGGCATGCGGGTCATGCCGCCGACCAGGATCACGTCGTCGATGTCACTCACCTTCACGCCGGCATCCTTGATGGCGATGCGGCAGGGCTCGATGGTGCGCTCGATCAGGTCCTCGACCAGGGCCTCGAGCTTGGCGCGCGTGAGCTTGATGTTCAGGTGCTTCGGCCCGGAGGCATCGGCCGTGATGTAGGGCAGGTTGATGTCGGTCTGCGAGCTGTTGGACAGCTCGATCTTGGCCTTCTCGGCGGCCTCCTTCAGGCGCTGCAGCGCCAGCACGTCCTTGGTCAGGTCGACGCCTTGCTCCTTCTTGAACTCGCCGATGATGTAGTCGATGATGCGCTGGTCGAAGTCCTCGCCGCCCAGGAAGGTGTCGCCGTTGGTGGACAGCACCTCGAACTGCTTTTCGCCATCCACGTCGGCGATCTCGATGATGGAGATGTCGAAGGTGCCGCCGCCCAGGTCATAGACGGCGATCTTGCGGTCGCCCTTGGCGGTCTTGTCCAGGCCGAAGGCCAGCGCGGCCGCGGTCGGCTCGTTGATGATGCGCTTGACCTCCAGGCCGGCGATGCGGCCGGCGTCCTTGGTGGCCTGGCGCTGGCTGTCGTTGAAGTAGGCCGGCACGGTGATCACGGCCTCGGTGACGGGCTCGCCCAGGTAGTCCTCGGCGGTCTTCTTCATCTTGCGCAGCACCTCGGCGCTGACCTGCGGGGGGGCGAGCTTCTTGCCGCGCACTTCGACCCAGGCGTCGCCGTTGTCGGCCTGCACGATGGAGTAGGGCATCAGGTCGATGTCCTTCTGCACTTCCTTCTCGGTGAACTTGCGGCCGATCAGGCGCTTGACGGCGTACAGGGTGTTCTTGGGGTTGGTGACCGCCTGGCGCTTGGCGGGGGCACCGACCAGCACCTCGCCGTCTTCCATGTAGGCCACGATCGAGGGCGTCGTGCGGGCGCCCTCGCTGTTTTCAATGACCTTGGGCGTGTTGCCTTCCATGATGGCCACGCACGAGTTCGTGGTGCCCAGGTCGATGCCGATGATTTTTGCCATGTTGGGTGCTCCTGATCTGAGGAATTCGGTTGTCCGCTACTTGTGGATAAGTGAAGGGCTTTTCAAGAGGGGTCAGCGGGATGCCGCCACAGTGACCAGGGCCGGGCGCAGCACCCGCTCGGCAATCACGTAGCCCTTTTGCAGCACGGCCACGACGGTGTTGGGCTCCTGCTCGGCCGGCACCATGCTGATGGCCTGGTGTTGATGGGGGTCGAACCTGTCGCCGCTGGCCGGGTTCACCTCGAGCACCTTGTTGCGCTCCAAGGCCTGGGTGAGCAGGCGCAGTGTGGCATGCACGCCCTCGCGCATTTGCTCCAGGGTGGCGTTCTCGACCGCCAGGGCCGCCTCCAGGCTGTCCTTCACGGGCAGCAGGCTCTCGGCGAACGCCTCGATGGCGAACTTGCGCGACTTGGCGATTTCCTCCTCAGAGCGGCGGCGGGTGTTCTCGACCTCGGCCTTGGCACGCAGGTAGGCGTCAGACACCTCGGCATGCCGGGCCTCGAGTTCGGCCAGCTTCTGTTCAAGGGCCACCTGTTCGGCCGGCTTGGCCGTCAGTTCGGGGGCAGGGGCTTGATTCTGTTCAGGATTTTGCGGTTCTGTCATGTCGTGGTTCCCATCGAGTGGCGCGCAGATGGGGGCGTGCCCCGGGAGTTCAAGAGGCCAAGGGCGGCCTTGGACAGCAAAATTGCGCATTTTGCCGGCAATCGGCCTCGGCCGGGTCGGCCGCTCCCCGAAGCGGGGGACGCCTGGGAATCTTGCGCAAGGTAGGATGTGGACCTGAACCTGTGAACCGGTCCCATTCGCCCGTGGGCACCCCTTCCTCTGCCGAGCCCATCGACTCCCGTGCGGGGGCGCCGGGTGCGCGCCGTGCCGACCTGGCCTTGCGCACCGCGCTGGCGCTGGCCACCCCCGTGGTGCGCTGGCTGCTGCGCCAGGGGGTGCAGTATGGGGCTTTCGTTGCGGCGCTCAAGCGTGTCTTCGTGGAGGTGGCGGGCGAGGAA
>NZ_JBKBVU010000272.1:0-3134 GCF_046289365.1 Caldimonas sp.
GCTACTGTCCGGTGCTCGCGACCGAGCCCGAGGGGCGGCTCGCCGCCATCGTCGACTTCACCTTCAACCTCGGCGCCGGGCGGCTGCAGACATCAACGCTGCGGCGTCGAATCAACCAGCGGAACTGGGAGTCCGCCGCGCAGGAGCTGCCTCGTTGGGTGCACGGTGGAGGGCGGGTACTACCAGGACTGGTCGCGCGGCGGCAGTCGGAGGCCAAGCTGTTCGGGGGAACTATTTGAGAAGCAGGGTCGCCCCCGCACCACGCGATCTCAGCCTATGAGACGACGATGTGCATGCTGTTGCCGGTGGCACCTCACCAATCTCCGGAGGCAACGACATGCGCGACATCACGGGCAACACTAGTACCGGCGACGGCATTGCCATCGGCCAAAACATCCGCGTCCACGTGGACAAACGGAGCTACCACAAGAATTCCAGTGGCGTGGGATCCGGACGAGGAAGTAAGGACGACGAGGGCTCAGCGTTGTTCGGCTTCGCACTGCTTGTACTCGTCGGCATCGCATTCGCCTCCTGGCAATTCGCCCGCTACGCGCCAATGGTCTACCTGGCGCTCTCGATCCTGACGGCCAGTTCGATCCTCACCCTCCTGACGATTTCCACCATCCGGGCCTATCACAATCAGCCCTGGGGCGACTTCCTGCCCCAGATATTCGCCACCCTAGGCGGTGGACTGACGCTTGCTGCCATATTGATCAGTCGAAGTGCGTATCCCGCCGAGCTCACCGAGTTCGCTCATCAAGTGGGCGACTGGAAGAGCTTTTTCTGTCGGCTGCCCCCCTATTGGCGCGAGTTCTCAGCGATGCAGATGCTCGCAATTAGCCTGGCGGCTGTACCGGCCACACTGTCCTTGACCCTCTATGCTGCAGGCAACCTGCTCGAGGATCTTCTGCCCGATGAGGCCCCCGAATTCATCTTCCGAATGGTCGGTTTTGGCACACGAATTCGCCTGGTTGTCGCAACTATAGTCATTGGATCGCTGGCACTGGTCGCCCAGTCCGACGCGACGGCGAGCGCATGGGCGGCTCAGGTTGCGCCGCACCTCGAGCACTTCTTCTCCAGTCGAGACGCTGTCCTAAGCTTGTGCCGCGGGTAAGGCAGAAATCGGCCGCACGCACTTGGCTTCACTGCGAAAGAGTGCGTTCATTTCGCCCACATCAACGCCGGAGCAAGAGCAACTCCACCACATCGACGACGAAGGTGGCCCGCTGATCTACCCGAGCATCACCGAAGCCCAGCAAAAGGCGTTCGACGCCACCTGCAGAAAGCTGCATCAGTTCCTGAGTGGAGCCCGGGCGCCGGATAGCCTGCGGGGAACCCACAGATTCTGCTGAAGAGCCATTTACTAAAGCAGGAGGGACGCCCCCCGGACCAGGCGATCTCAGCTCATGAGACGGCTTGGCTCAGCGTAAGACCGTGCCCGCGTCAGACGTATTGCGTTTCGGAATTGAATCCGCCAAAATGCGCGGCTTTATTACAGCTTGGCGCTTGCATCGATATTAGACCCCTCCATGGGGGACAGACTTCATCGGCGCGCTCCCGAAATACAGCAATTTAGAAAGCCTACCAACGAAAGATGCGCACGACATGAAGAGGAACGGAGAGAGCCTGGCAGATCTGGCGTGCTGTGTCCTGTTCGCCTCGGCGATGGTCGCCGGTGCCGGCTATTTCGCGGCGACCGTTCTGCAGCCGGTAATGCCGCTGCACTGACGGCGCGTGCTCGTCGATCAGGCCGTTCTCCTGCCTCGCACTCGGCCGAGGGGATACGCCTGGAACCCCTGTTTAGAATCCCCTTTGTATCGTTTTAGCTTCCTCGCCATGTATATCTCTCTGCACTTTGGCCGCCCGCCCACCATGGTGAATGCCCGCCCCCATCCTCGCGTGGTTCTGCGCGTGCATGCGGGGTGCAGGGACAGGGTCGAGCTCGGTCCTGCCGGCCGCGGCGCCGAAGCGCATGGCGGTTAACGGGCATGGACATGGACTTCGGCGCCTTGCTAGCCAATGTGGTGTGGTGGCGGGTCGGCCTGTTCCTGGTGCTGGGTCCGCTGCTGTTCGGCAACGCCTGTTCGCTGCTGCGGGCCCGGCACAGGCTGCAGGACGGCTACTCCCGCAAGCTGCACCACGTCGGGATCATGCTGATCTCCGGCCCGTGCTTGGCGGTGTTGCCGGACGAGCAGCTGCTCCCGTCGATGATCGTCGCCTCACTGGCGCTCATCACGATCTCGTTCATCGCCGCCTACAGCCGGGTGCCAGTCCTTGCCGGTATGGCCGCGCACAGCCTGCGCCGCCGCGATGCGCCACACAGCCGGTTCTTCTTCCTAATGCCAATGATCACGTCAAACGTGGCGATCACGATCTCGGCGCTACTGTTTCCGCTGACGCTCGTCAAGGTGGCGTTCTTCACTGTGGCGGTGGCCGACGGCCTGGCCGAACCGGTCGGCGTGCGCTTCGGCGCGTCCAACACCTATCGGGTGCAGGACATCATCTGGGGTTGGACCAACACGAAGTCGGTGGCCGGTTCGGCGACGGTCTTCGTGTTGTCAGCGGCGGTGTTCGCGGCGGTGCTGTCGATAAGCGGCCATGCACCGGTGGCGACGGTGCCGGTCGTGATCGCCTTCGCCGCACTGACGACGACGATCGAGGCGTTCTCGCCCCGCGGCATGGACAACATGCTGATCATGCTGATCACCCCGGTCTTCCTGCTGGCTTTTGGGGTGGTGCCGTGGTGAACGGGCCGGTGCGGGCCGCTCCCATGGCGGCGGGCGACGAGCAGAGGGCGCGTGCGGGACGCGCAGCGCGTCAGGGCCGGCTGAGTGAAGTACTGGGCGAAGGTCTGTTTGTCGCGCATGCGTCGACGCTGGCGCTGCGCGCGGGGCTGCGCCGCCACGCCAGCGCAGTCGATGGCGGCACTCTGCATTACCTGGACAACGGCCGGCGCGGCTGTCCCGTACTGTTGCTGCTGCACGGCCTCACTGGAGACCACACTGTCTGGCTGCACACCGCGCGCCATCTCACGCGCCGCTTCCGTGTCGTCGTTCCCGATCTGCCCGGGCACGGCGTCAGCCCGCTCGACGCCGGTGCCGACCATCGCGTCGCCGCGCACGCCGCGCGTATCG
>NZ_JBKBVU010000273.1:0-3133 GCF_046289365.1 Caldimonas sp.
ACACCGACCACACCCTCGAGGAAGTGGGCAAGCAGTTCGACGTGACCCGCGAGCGCATCCGCCAGATCGAGGCCAAGGCCCTGCGCAAGCTGCGCCACCCCACCCGTAGCGAGCAGCTGCGCAGCTTCCTCGACCTCGAGTAAGCCCAGTGCGGGCCCATAGCTCAATGGTCAGAGCACGGGACTCATAATCCCTTGGTTGCAGGTTCGAGTCCTGCTGGGCCTACCATTTCCAGGGTTCGACTCCGTGCCGCGCTTCATATGGTTCCAGCACCTGCCTCGGCGTGACGCGAGGCATAGGCCTGGCGTGATGGGGTTTGCCGGACAGACCACCGGGGCGCTGTGACGTTGCCCGTTTGTGGCCCCAGCATGAGCCCGGGAGTTGACGGCCAAAGCGGGGGGGGGGGATACAATGAACTGGCCTCCGCATAGAGAGTGTGTGGTGGCCGAGCGTTTCATCCCCCCAGTCAAGGAATTTGCCCGTGAAGCTTGCCAAGCGAACGCTAAGGACTGCGTTGTTCCTATTCGGCGCCCTTCCCTTCCATCCGGTTCTGTCGCAGGTGGAACCGGAGCGGACCATGTCCTGTGATGGCTGTACCGAACAGGAGCGGGCCGAAATCGTCACCTCACTTGCCAAGGTCCCCGGTGAAAGCCGGGTACTCATCGTCGATGCGCACAGTCGGAAGCTTCATCTCTACGAGGTATGGGTTGACAAGGAACCCGGCCTTTTTCATGTAACCATGGAGGAGCGTGCCGCGCCCGCCGAGGCAGTGGCTGCCTTTGATCGGGTACTGACGCTGTTTCCCGCGCGCAAGGAGCTCGATCTTGCCACGGGGGTGCCTTCTTTCTGTCAGGTCGAAAGTTCGAGTGTTGGGGCGAACTATCTTTCAGACCTGGCCTGCCGAGGTTGGGTCAATGCGCTCGTCAGAAACTCCTATTCCAATACTTTGAGGGCGCTTGTCGTCGGGCCTTGGGCCGTTCAGGTTCTGACAGCATTCACGAAGACGGTTCAGGGGCCAAGGCAGATCCGGATAATGGTCCGCGCTCCGGACGGTTCCTTGATCGAGCTCCAGGCGACGGTGATGCTGGACATCGATTTCGACCCGATCGTTACCGATTTGGTCGTCAAAAGCGTGATGGCGAACGGGATCGAGCTCCCGTTAAATGCCGAAGCATTGCGGGGCCAGACGATTTCCACGTCGAACAGTGCGATCTCCAACGATTTTCGCAGGTTGTTCGGTAATTGGAGTATCGACCTTCGCCCGCGCTGCGGAAGCCAGCAGCGGATCATTTGTCCATCGGATCCATCCCAGCCCTGCGTGAGTGAAATCACCTGCCGGTGACCGCAGCTACTCCACGCCACCTTCCCTCTGGGCTACATGAAGCCAGGGTCCGGCTTTCACGGCGGTGAAAGCCGGTGAAGCCCGGCCTCCCGGGCGCTGCGGGGCGCCGCGGGAGCGGCTAGGCTGGTGCCAGCCCTTCGCGGGAGGCCCCGATGCAGTGGAGTGATGTCTTCGCCTGGCGCAGCGAGGCGGTGCCGCTGGCCCCGGTGGAGTACAGCGGCTGGCTGGTGTTGCTCTCGGTGGCCATCGCCATGTTCGGCGGGGTGGCGGCCATGCAACTCGTCGCCGTGGCCCGCCACGCCCCGCGCTTCGGCCGTGGCCTGGCCACTGGCGCCTATCTGGCGGCCGTGCTAGCGATGGGGGCCAGCGTCTGGAGCATGCATTTCATCGGCATGCTGGCGGTGGATCTCTGCCAGCCGGTGGCCTACGACCCTGCGCTCACTGCGCTCTCGATCCTGCCCAGCCTCGCTGCCTCGGCGGTGGGTTTGCGCCTGTTCCTGCGCCCGGAGGCAAGTGCCCTGCAGGTGGTGCATGCCGGCGTCTGGCTCGGTGCCGGCATCGGGGTGATGCATTACAGCGGCATGGCGGCGATGGAGCTGGAGAGCCTGATCCGCTACGACCCACTGTGGTTCGTGGCCTCGCTGGTGGTGGCGATCTCGCTGGCGATCGCCGGCCTTGGCGCCCGCACCCTGCTGCGCGAGCGCTGGGGCTTGGCGCCGGCGCAGATCTCGCTGGTTTCCGGGGCCATCCTCGGCCTCGCGGTCTCGGGCATGCACTACACCGCGATGCAGGCCTCGCTATTCGTCGGCCAGATTTCCGCCGATTACGTCCCCTGGTCGAGCCGCCAGGTGGAACTGGCGCTGGCCGTGGCGGTGGTGACCTGCATCGTGTTCGGCGTGGCCTGGGGCACGGTGGCGCTCACCGCCTACCGCAGCACCGCAAACCGCTTGCGTGAGCGCGAGCGCCTGCTGAGCGACATCCTGAGCAATCTGCCAGGTGCCGTGGTGCGCATCGGTGTGGGGCAGACGCGCCGCCGGGTATTGGCCTCGCCCACCCTCGTCGAGCTCGTGGGCGGTGACGAGGCGCTCGGCGACACGGGGCAGGAATGCCATCTCGACGAACGGGTGCTGGAAGCGGACCGCCCAGCCTTGCAGCGGGCCATTGAACTTGCTTTGGCCGATGGCGACCGCGAGCAGGCCACGGTGCGCCTGCTGCGTGGCGATGGCGCCCAGCGCTGGGTCAACATCCGCGTACAGGCGGTGGCGGTGGCGCCAGGCGAGGAGCCGCTGGTCGATCTCTATCTCAGCGATGTGACCGAGGAATACGAGATCCGCGCCCGCGAGCGTCAGCTCCTGTGGTCGATCGACCAGGTGATCGGCCGTGCCGTGCTCACGCCGCAGGGGGTGTTCCAGGAGGTCAATGCCCGTCTCGCGCAGACCCTGGGCTATGCGCCGGAGGAAATGCCGGGGCTGCCGCACCGCCTGGTCTGGCCGGAGGCTGCCGCCGGCGAGGTGGAGCGCTTCTGGAGCGGCCTGCGTGCCGGCGAGGCCCAGCATGGCGAGTTCCTGCGGGTGGCGAAGGACGGCAGCCAGCGCGTGCTGCAGGGCTGGTACCAGCCACTGCGCAATACCGAGGGCCAGATCTACGCCGTGCTGAAGCTGGTGGTAGACGTCACCGAGCGGGCGCGGATGGTGGAGGACCTGCTCAAGACCCAGGCCGAGCTGCGCGCGGCGCTGGCCAGCCGCAGCGCCTTCTTCGCCAATGTGAGCCACGAGATCCGCACGCCGATGA
>NZ_JBKBVU010000051.1:0-12572 GCF_046289365.1 Caldimonas sp.
GCTCCCAGTAGTAGTGGCCCACCTCGTGGCGCAGGTGGCCCAGCAGGGTGCGGTAAGGCTCGTGCAATTGGCGGCGCACGCGTTCGCGGTGGGCATCGTCGGCTTCAGCGATGTCCAGGGGGATGATGCCGCCGGCATGCCCGGTCACCACCGCCGGGCCGCCCGGCAGGGCACGCAGGAAGTCGAAGGCCAGGCCGTGCTGCGGGTCTTCGCCGATGCGCGAGCGCACCGGCAGTTGCAGTGCCAGCAGCGAGGACACGAGCCGGGCCTTGGCGGCCTCGATGCGCTGCCACAACACCGCGTTGTCGGGCTGGCTCAGGTCCGGGATGGTGCGGTTCAGGCGGCAGGCGCGGCACAGCGGTGTCGGGTCGTGCTCGGGCACGAGCCAGTTGCAGCCGGCCGGTGACTCGAAATTCGCACAGCGGCGAAAGCGCTGCGATGCGCTGCCGTCGGCCAGCTCCCACAACCCGGGGGCTTGAGGGGCCGCACGCAGGGCGAGCACCTGGCCGCCTGAGGGTTCATAGCCCAGCGGGGCGTGGCAGGCCAGGCATTCGCTGTTGCGGAAGAACACCGGGCGATGGCACACACAGCGGTAGGCGCGCAAGGCGCGCGCTCGGCCATGCGGTTTCCAAGCCTGGCCCAGCCGGTCCGACAGGGTGTCGAAGAAGCTTGCCATGGCGGGCCGGACTCAGGTGCTTCAGCGCGCGCGCAGGCCCGCCAGCAGCACCAGCCCCACCACCAGGAAGAGCAGGCCGCTCCAGGCTTCATAGGGCAGGCCCAGCAGGTCGACCGCCGCGTCCATGCACGAGGCCGAGATGCGGAACAAGAAGGGCACGGCGCTTTCCAGGCCCAGGGCACTGATGATGCGGTCGGCCAGCGTGAGGTTGCAGGAGAACTCCTGCGCGGCCACACGGTTTTGGTAAACCGCCGCCGCGATGCCCGAGGCGGCCAGGGCCAGGCCCAGGCCGGCCAAGGCCTGCCGGAGGGCGCGCGCGGGCAGCAGCAGGGCCAGCGCGGCCAGCAACGCCACGGCCAGGAAGATCACCCTTTGCAGGATGCACCAGGGGCACGGCTGCATCTCGAAGACGTACTGCGACACCAGGGCGGCCGCCACGCCACCCAGGCAGAGCACGATGACGGCGCCCAGTGCCGTGTTCAGGGTCAGTCGATTCAAGACGGTGTCCTCACTCCACTTCGGCGATCAGCTCGATCTCGACGCAGGCACCCAGCGGAATCTGCGCCACGCCGAAGGCGCTGCGTGCGTGCGCGCCCCGGTCGCCGAAGACCTGGGCCAGCAGTTCGGAAGCGCCGTTGGTCACGAGATGCTGCTCGGTGAACGTGGGCGTGCTGTTGACCAGGCTCATCAGCTTGACGATGCGCCGGACCTTGTTCAGATCGCCCACGGCGGCCTGCAAGGTGCCCATCAGGTCGATCGCGACGGCGCGCGCGGCGGCCTTGCCTTCTTGCGTGTCGAGGTCTTTGCCGAGCTGGCCCACCCAGGGCTTGCCGTCCTTGCGGGCAATGTGGCCGGACAGGAAGACGAGGTGGCCCGTGCGCACGAAGGGCACGTAGGCGGCCGCAGGCGTGGCCACGGGCGGCAATTCGATGTTCAGGGCTTTGAGCTGGTTGTAAACGGACATGTCGGGGCTCCTTGCGGGACAACAGGCAATCCTACACTTCGCACCATGAGGCGTTCAGGGAGGACGTCGGATGACGAAGAAGCAGGGATGGGGCCTGGCCTGGGCCCTGGTGGGTTATGGCACGGGCACGGTCGGGCAGTTGCATCAGGCCGCGCTGTGGCCGTTGTGGCTGGATGGGGCGGCGATCGCGCTGGCCGGGCTCGGGGCCGCCGTGCTGTGGTGCGGCCGGGCATGCCGCAGCCGGCTGTGGTGCCTGGGGGTGGCGCTCACGGCGGCCTTGCTGGGCTTCGGTCTGACGGAGCTGCGCGCCCATGCGCGCCTGGCCGACCGGCTCGATCCGGCACAGGAGGGCGTGGATCTCGAGCTGGTGGGCCGGGTGGCGGGTCTGCCTCTGTGGCGCGAGGGAAGTGTGCGCTTTGCCTTCGAGGTGCAGGCCGTGCGGCCGGCCTGGGCCCCTGACGGGCAGGCCGCGCGCCGCCCCGAAGAGGTCGGGGTGCCGCAGCGTGTGTTGCTGACTTGGCGCGGGGGGCTGCGCGAGGGCCAGTTGCAGCAGCGGCCGCCGCAGGACCTGACGGCGGGCCAGCGCTGGCAGCTCGTGGTGCGCCTGCGGCAGGTGCACGGCAGCTTCAATCCCCATGGTTTTGATGCGGAGCTGTGGCTTTTCGAGAATGGCTTTGGCGCCACCGGCTACGTGCGCGCGCTGCGCAGTGCGCGCCATCGCAAGCTCGACGAGGCCGACGGGCATCTCGTGGACCGCTGGCGCCAGGCCGTGGCCGAGCGCATCGTCGAGCGCGTGACCGATCCGCGCCAGGCGGGGGTGCTGACGGCGCTGGTGGTGGGCGAGCAGTCGGCGATCGACGAGGCGGACTGGGACCTCTTTCGCATCACCGGCGTGGCCCACCTGATGGCCATCAGTGGCCTGCATGTCACGATGTTCGCTTGGCTCGCGGCGGCGGTGCTGCGCCGGCTGTGGCGGGGGCATCCGGCCTGGATGCTGGCCGTGCCCGCGCCGGTGGCTGCGCGCTGGGGCGGTCTGGTGCTGGCCGTGGCCTACGCGGTGTTCTCCGGCTGGGGCGTGCCGGCGCAGCGCACAGTGTGGATGCTGGCCACGGCGACGGTGCTGGCGCAGCTCGGTCGGCACTGGCCCTGGGGCCTGATGCTGCTGGTGGTGGCCACGGTGGTCGCCGTCGTCGATCCCTGGGCGCTGCTGCAACCGGGCTTCTGGCTGTCCTTCGTCGCGGTGGCGCTGCTGTTGGCCGGCAGCGAACGCGAATGGGTGCAGGCTACGCTGGAGACCGACCCGGGCGGCGCGGCCCGCTGGCGGGGCTGGCTGCGCCGCTCGGTGGGGGCCGGCCTGCGCACCCAGGCCATCGCCACCGTGGGGCTGGCGCCGCTGACGCTGGTGTGCTTCCAGCAGGTCTCGGTTGTGGGTTTCCTGGCCAACCTGGTGGCTGTGCCGGTCGTGACTCTGGGGGTGACACCGCTGGCGCTGCTCGGTGTGGCCTGGGCTGCGCTGTGGGACGTGGCGGCGGCCATCCTCGGGGGGCTCATGGGCGGCCTGGCCTGGCTGGCGGCCTGGCCCCTGGCGCAGTGGGCGACGGCGGCCGCGCCGGCCTGGGCGATGGCCGCCGGTCTGACCGGGGGGGTGCTGGCGGTGCTGCCCCTGCCGCCGGCCCTGCGCCTGCTGGCCCTGGCCCTGTGGCTGCCACTGTGCTGGCCCACGGTGTCGCGCCCGGTGCCAGGGCAGTTCGAGCTGATCGCGCTGGACGTGGGCCAGGGCACGGCGGTGCTGGTGCGCACGGCGCACCATACGTTGGTCTACGACACCGGGCCGGTCTATTCGGACGACGACGATGCGGGTCAGCGCGTGCTGGTGCCAGTGCTGCAGTCGCTGGGCGAGCGGCGGGTGGACCGTCTCGTGCTTTCGCACCGCGACGCCGATCACGTGGGCGGGGCGCGGGCGTTCCTGGCGGCTTATCCGGACACGCCCGTGATGAGTTCGCTGGAACCGGACCACGAACTGCATCGGTGGATGGTGTCGCACACGCCTTGCACGGCCGGCCAGGCCTGGCGGTGGGATGGGGTGGACTTCGAGATCCTGCACCCGGCACCGCAGGACCGTGCCCCACCGCTCAAGCCCAACCAGGTGTCGTGCGTGCTGAAGGTCTCGACCCCGCAGCACCGGGCTTTGCTCACCGGCGACATCGAGCGCCGGGAGGAGGTGCGCCTGGTCCAGACCCAGGCCGAGCGGCTCGCCGCCGACTGGCTGCTCGTTCCGCACCACGGCAGCCGCACCTCGAGCACCGACGACTTCCTGCAGGCCGTGCAGCCGCGTGTGGCGGTGTTCCAGGCGGCGTATCGCAGCCGCTTCGGCCATCCGGCTGCGTCGGTGTGGGCCCGCTATGGTGAACGCGGCATCGAGCGCATCGCCACCCCGACCTGCGGAGCCTACCGCTGGATGGCCGGGCGCGGGCAATGCGAGCGTGACCTGCGCCGACGTTACTGGCACCATGGAGCACCGCGGCCCCAAGGCTTGGACCTGGCCTGGGCCCGGAACTTGCTTTAGATCCAGGCCAAGGGAACCGAGCGATGAGACCCAGCTTCGACGAGATGCATGCCACCAGCGCGACGGTGCGTGACCATTACAAGACCTACGACCGCTGGCTTGCCCGTCAGCCCCGCGACCTGATGCAGGCGCGGCGCCGCGAGGCGGAGATGATCTTCCGCCGCGTGGGCATCACCTTTGCCGTCTATGGTGACAAGGATGAGGACGGTTCGGGCACCGAGCGGCTCATCCCCTTCGACCTGATCCCGCGCATCATTCCCGCGGCCGAATGGCGCGCGCTGGAGCGGGGGCTGGTGCAGCGGGCCACCGCGCTCAACCGTTTCATCCATGACGTCTACCACGACCAGGAGATCCTGCGCGCGGGTGTCGTGCCCGCCGAGCAGGTGCTGCGCAACAGCCAGTACCGTCCCGAGATGCAGGGCGTGGACGTCAGCGGCGGGGTGTATGCGCACATTGCCGGCATCGACATCGTGCGCGCCGCCCAGCCCGACGGCAGCGGCCGCTATTACGTGCTGGAGGACAACCTGCGCGTGCCCAGCGGTGTGAGCTACATGCTCGAGAACCGCAAGATGATGATGCGGCTGTTCCCCGAGCTGTTCAGCGACCATGCCGTGGCCCCGGTGGCCCACTATCCCGATCTGCTGCTCGAGTCGCTGCGCGCCGTCGCGCCGGCCGGCGTGAGCGAGCCCACCGTGGTGGTGCTCACGCCAGGCATGTACAACTCGGCCTACTTCGAGCATGCCTTCCTGGCGCAGCAGATGGGCGTGGAACTGGTCGAGGGGCAGGACCTGTTCGTGAAGGACCGCTATCTGTACATGCGCACGACGCGCGGCCCGCGCCGCGTGGACGTGATCTACCGCCGCGTGGACGACGACTTCCTCGACCCGCTGGCGTTCCGGCCCGACTCGGTGCTGGGCTGCGCGGGCCTGCTCGACGTCTACCGTGCCGGCAATCTGACGGTGGCCAACGCCATCGGCACCGGGATCGCCGATGACAAATCGATCTACCCGTATGTGCCGAAGATGGTGGAGTTCTACCTGGGCGAAAAGCCCCTGCTGGACAACGTGCCCACCTATCTGTGCCGCCAGCCGCAGGACCTGAAGTACGTGCTCGACCACCTGGCCGATCTGGTGGTCAAGGAAGTGCACGGTGCCGGCGGCTACGGCATGCTGGTGGGGCCGGCGGCCACCAAGGCCGAGATCGAGGCCTTCCGGGCGCGACTGCTGGCCGATCCGGCTGGCTACATCGCCCAGCCCACGCTGAGCCTGTCGACCTGCCCGACCTTCGTCGATAGCGGCATCGCGCCGCGCCACATCGACCTGCGCCCCTTCGTGCTGACCGGCCGCACCGTGCAGATGGTGCCGGGCGGCCTCACGCGCGTGGCGCTCGCCGAGGGTTCGCTCGTCGTCAATTCCTCGCAGGGCGGCGGCACCAAGGACACCTGGGTACTGGAGGCCTGACCATGCTTTCCCGAACGGCGGACCACCTCTTCTGGATGGCGCGGTACATGGAGCGGGCGGAGAACACCGCCCGCATGCTCGACGTGAACTACCAGACCCTGCTGATGCCCCGCGGCGCGGCCTCGGCCGAGCAATTGTGGCGCGGGCTGCTGGGCATCTGCGAGCTCACGGGCGACTATGGCGAGCGTTACGGTGCGATCCAATCGCGCCAGGTGATGCACTACATGGTGTGCGACGAGCGCAATCCCTCGAGCATCCTGTCGTGCCTGCGTGCGGCCCGCGAGAACGCCCGTGCGGTGCGCGGCACGCTCACCACCGAGGTCTGGGAGACGCAGAACCAGACCTGGCTGGAGTTCCGGCGGCTGATCGCCGAGGGGCGCTTCGAGCGCGAGCCGGGCGAGGTGTTCGAATGGGTGAAGTTCCGCTCGCACCTGTCGCGGGGCGTGACCCTGGGCACGATGCTGCAGGACGAGGCCTTCCACTTCCTGCGCCTGGGCACCTTCCTGGAGCGCGCGGACAACACGGCGCGGCTGCTGGACGTGAAGTTCCAGGGCATGGACGGCGACTTCTTCGGCAGCCAGGCGGCCCGGGAGCAGGAGTACGACTTCTATCACTGGTCGGCGATCCTGCGGTCGGTGTCGGGCTTCGAGGTCTACCGCAAGGTTTACCGCGACGTGATCCGGCCCGAGAAGGTGGCCGAGCTGCTGATCCTGCGCCCGGACATGCCGCGCTCGCTGGCGGCTTGCGTGGCCGAGGTGGTGTCCAACCTCTCGCATGTGGCCAACGAGCAGTCCGCCGAGACGCGGCGGCGTGCCGGACGGCTGCATGCCGACCTGCAGTACGCCCGCATCGACGAGATCCTGTCCACCGGGCTGCACGCCTACCTGACGCAATTCCTCGACCGCATCGGGGATCTGGGCCGCGGCATCAGCCGCGACTTCCTGGTGCCCATGGCCTGAGGCCGCCGTCGCGGCCGGGAGGACTTGCTCGCCTGCCGAACATGGCTGGGGTGTGATGCAGCGCACGTCCTGCGCCGGCTGGGGGGGCTTCCCACACGAATGCGGGGATTGCCGGGGGTGACCCGGCGACGCATCATGGACACCAGATCAGCAGTCCGAGGTCGCCCATGTTTTCCTTCGCGAGCAAGTCCGGCAAGCCCGCCTCCCGGGCCCCTCAGGCGCTTCGGGAATCGATGGAGAACAGCTTGACGCACCCTACCGGGGCGGTGGCCGAGAAGACCTGGTGGATGGATTCGGCCCACGAGCTCGAAAAGGGGCTGGAGGTGACCGAAATCACCGACCTGCCCGACGATCTGTTCAGTCCGTCCGGCCCGCGCTGACTTGGTGTGCGGCGGCCTCGGTCCGCACGAGCTGCGCCACCGCCGAACCGAGTTCGATGACGGCCATCGCGTAGTAGCTCGACCAGTTGTAGCGCGTGATCGCGTAAAAGTTCGACGTGCCCGCCACGTAGCTGGGCGCGGCGCTGCCGTTTTGCAGCTCCACGAGTGCCAGCAGGCCCGCATGCGCCTGGGCGGCTTCGGGCAGCCAGGCTTGGCGGTCGAGAAACTCCTGCGCCGTGAAGCTGGGCACGATGTCGGGGGCTAGCAACTCGGCGCGCTGGGCCGTGTCCACGGGCGCGCGCACCTCGAAATGGGTCGGCAGTCCGGGCGTCCAGCCGAATTCGGCCAGGTAGTGGGCGACGCTGCCGATCACGTCGGGCACGCTGCCGTGCAGGTCCACCCGGCCGTCGCCGTCGAAATCCACGGCATAGCGGTTCCAACTGCTGGGCATGAACTGCGGCATCCCCAGGGCGCCCGCATAGGAGCCGCGCAGCGAGGCCGGGTCGAGCCCCTCGCTGGCGGCCAGCACGAAGAGTTGGGCCAGTTCCTCGCGGAAGAAGGCACTGCGGTCGCGCCGGCCGGGGGGGAAGTCCAGGCTCAGCGTGGCCAGGGCGTCCAACACCCGGAAGCCGCCCATGTGGCGCCCATACAGCGTCTCCACGCCGATGATGCCCACGACGACCTGCGCAGGCACGCCGTACAGGGCCTCGGCCTTGCGCAGCCAGGCGGCGTGCTCGCGCCAGAACTCGGCGCCGCGGCGCACCCGCTGAGGCTCGATGAAGCGGGCGCGGTAGGCTGTCCAGTCCTTGGCCGTGCCGGCCGGCGGCGGCATGATCAGGCGCTGCACCGCGGCCAGCATCCGGGCCTGGGCCAGATGGCCGCGCACCCATGCCGCATCCAGACCATGGCGCTGGGCGATCTCGTCGGCCAGCGCCATGGCGTCAGCACGGCCGGCATAGGTGGGCGCGGCGCTTTCGGCGGCGGGCCGCTTGGACGGAGCCTGGGCCAACGCGGGGGCGGCCCAGGCCAGGGTGCAGGCCAGGCTCCCGAGGGCGAGGGCTTGGGACAGGCGGGAGGATCGCAGCAGGATGTCAGGCATGGGGCAGGTGTCGGGCATGCCGGCGCAGGCGGCGCAGCAGGGCACCCAAGGCGCCCAGCCCCAGTGTAGTGGGCCCGCGCATCGGCGGCCAGGCCCCGGGGGCATAGCGCAGGGCCTCCATCTCCAGCAGCACGGCCTCCACCGCCTGGGCCGCAGGGCCCCAGCGCTCGCGGGCCCGCCGGGCGAGTTCGCGCGGGGCGGTGGTGTCGTCACTGGCCAGCCCGCGCCGGGCCAGCACGGCGCGCATGCGGCGCAGGGTGGCAAGCCAGGGGTCCACATGGCGTCTTTCCCACCAAGCCCAGGCCGCACCGGCCAGGCTGGCCGTCACGAGCAGGCCCAGCAACACCAGCACCAGGTCTTGCCAGCTTGGCGAGCGCAGACCCAGGTGACGCAGCAGCTCGAGCTGGCGGCCGCGCGAGTGGTTCAGCACCCACTGGTTCCAGGCGGTGTTCAGGGCCTGCCACTGGTGGCGCAGTTGCGCCAGCAGGCCGGGGGTGACGTTGCCCAGGGCCGTGGCCAGCAGGCCGGGCGCGGGGCGCAGCGGGGTGTGCCGCACGATGCGGTCGGGGGCCACGGCGGCGGTGGGATCCAGGCGCACCCAGCCCCGCCCGGGCTGCCAGTACTCCACCCAGGCATGGGCGAAACTGTTGCGCACCAGGTAGTAGCCGTCCACCGGGTTGCGCTCGGCGCCCTGGTAGCCGGTCACGATGCGTGCCGGGATGTCCAGCGCGCGCAACACCACAGTGACGGCGGCGGCGAAATGCTCGCAGAAGCCTTCGCGGCGGTCGAGCCAGAACTCGTCGATCGCATGGCGGCCCTGCGCGTCGCCATAGGCCCCGGGGTTCAGGGTGTAGGTGTAGCCGGCGCTGCGGATGTGGCGCAGCAGGGCCTGGGCCAGGGTGTCGGCATCGGCCTGGGCCAGGCGCGGGTCGCGACGCATCTGCGCCGCCCAGGCCAGGGTGCGCGGGTTGTAGCCCGGAGGCAGCTCCACATAGTGCCGCAGCCCGGCCACCGGCTCCGCGGGGCCGTGCTCGAAGCGCGGATGGGCTGTGGCGCGCAGGCGCAGCCGCTCGTCCAGGGGGCGGCTGGTGGCCCATTGCAAATCGGCACGCTGGCGCAGCCGCAGGTCCTCGGGCAGGCCGGGCGGCAAGCCGGGCGTGAGCTCGGGCATGGGCAGCACGGCCACCCGGGTGGGCTCCAGCGTGATCTCGTAGTCGACCGCACCGGCGGCATCCGCGCGCACCTCGGGGCGCAGCAGGCCGGGCAGGAACAGGCCGGCGGGCAGGGGGCGCCATTCCCGGCCGTCGAACTCACTGAGCACCGGCCCGCGAAAGTACAGGCTCTCGGGCGGTGGTGCCGGACCGAAGAAGCGCAAGGTTATCGCCACGCTGTCGTCCAGGGCCAGCTCGGCCACGCTGCCCAGGCTGAGGCGGTTGGACAGGCCGGTGCGGGCGTCCAGGCCGTCGCCGGGCACGCCCCACAGCGGTGCGATACGGGGGAACAGCAGAAAGAGCACCACCATGATCGGCGCGCCCAGCCCACACATCCTTGCGGCCAGCCCTGCCGCCTGGCGCAGGCTGGGCTGGCCCACCGGCATGTGGGCCAGCACCAAGGCGGTCAGCAGCCCCCAGACGGCGACCACCATCGTCATCGCCACCGGCAGAGCCTGCGAGTACAGGAAATGGGTCAGGACCAGGAAAAAGCCCAGGAAGAACACCACGAAGGCATCGCGCCGCGCCCGCAGCTCCAGCGTCTTCAGGGCCACCAGCACGACCAGCAGGGTCACGCCGGCGTCCTTGCCCAGCAGGGTGCGATGGGTCCAGGCCGTGGCGGCCATGGCCAGCAGCAGCAGCCCCACCATCACCCAGCGTGCCGGCAGCGCGCGGCCGAGCAGAGCCAGGCGGGCGCGCCAGGCGAGCATGGCGGCCGTCAGGCCCGTGCACCACATGGGCAGGTGACCCGCGTGGGGGGCCACCACCCAGGCGATCACGGCCAGCAGGAACAGGGTGTCGCGGGCCTCGCGCGGCAAGCTGCGCAGCCGCGACCAGGGTCCGGCAACGCGGGGTCGGGGGCGGTCGGGTGTCATGACCACAAGGCCAAGCTTTCCAGGCAGGCGCGCTGGTGCGCCGGGCCACTGCCGGGTGGCAGTTCCAGGCCGGGCAGGCGCAGGCCGTAGCGCAGGCCACGCTGCTCGGCTGCCAACACCCAGGCGCACAGACGCGATAGGCGCTGCTCCGCGTCGGGCCCACCGGCGGCCTGCCAGTCCAGCCAGAGTTCAAGCTGGGCGGTGCTGGCGCCTTCACGGCTGACGAGCTGGTCGGTCTTGGCCACCTTCTTCCACACCACGCGGCGGGGAGGGTCGCCCCGGCGGTAGGCGCGCACGCCCTCGGTCTCCACGCCGGACAGGTCCGCGCTGACGGTCGGGCCGCCGGGACGGGCCTCAGGTGTTGGCAGCGCCGCAGGGCGGGGGTCGGGCCGGGGATAGACCAGCACGCGGGCGGCCGGTCGCCACAGCGTCCAGACCTTGAAGATGCCCAGCGGGAAGCGGGTCTCGATGTGCAGTGGCGGCACGTCCAGCCAGCCGCGTCGGGTGGCAGGAAAGCCCAGGTGCACCTGGGCCATGCCGGCGGCGGGCACATCCGTCCAGGCCCAGGCGGGAGGCCGGCGTCCGGGCGCAGCCACCCGCAGCCCGATGCCATGGCGGGGGCGCGGCCGGGTGTGCTGGAGCGTGACCTCGATGCGCGCGTCTTCGCCGGCGAAGCAGGGGGCCGCGGCGCGCAGCGACAGGCCCAGGCCGCGCAGGGTGCCATGGGTCACGTGCATGCTCACCACCGCGGCGCCGGCGAGCAAGAAGGTCAGCAGGTAGCCCAGGTTGAGCTGGTAGTTGATCGAGGCCAGCAGCAGCACCAGCAAGGTCAGTGCGAACAACGCCCCGGGGCGGGTGGGCAGGATGTAGACATTGCGATGGGTGAGCTGCAGGTTGTCGCTGCGCGGATGGCGTAGCGCCCACCAGCGCTGCCATCGTTCGCGCCAGGCCTGAGCGCGCGCCGGCAGGGTCAGGGCGCCCATCGGTGACTCAGGGCAGGGGCACGGCTTCGAGCAGGGCACGCACCTGCTCCACGCGCCCGCGTCCGCTGCCCGGCAGGGGTTGCAGGCGGTGCGCGATGGTCTGCGGCAGGATGGCCTGGACGTCATCGGGGGCCACGTAGTCGCGCTGCGCCAGCAAGGCGCGGGCGCGGGCGGCACGCAGCACGGCCAGGCCTGCGCGCGGGCTCAGGCCTTCGACGAACCAGCGGCCGTCGCGCGTGGCGGCGATGAGATCCTGCAGGTAGTCCAGCAAGGCCGGGGCCACATGCACGGCGCCCACGGCCTGCTGGGCCGCCAGCAGCTCGGCCGGGCTCATCACCGGCTGCAGCCGGGACACCGCCTCGCGGCGGTCCTGCCCGGCCAGCAGCTCGCGTTCGGCCGAGCGGTCCGGGTAGCCCAGGGTGATGCACATCATGAAGCGGTCGAGCTGCGATTCGGGCAGGGCATAGGTGCCGAGCTGGTCGTTCGGGTTTTGTGTGGCGATCACGAAAAAGGGCGAGGGCAGCGGGCGGGTCTCGCCCTCGACGCTGACCTGGTGCTCTTCCATCGCTTCCAGCAGCGCGCTTTGGGTCTTGGGGCCGGCGCGGTTGATCTCGTCGGCCAGCAGCACCTGGGTGAACACCGGGCCGGGGTGGAAGACGAAGGCTTCCTTGCCGCGCTCCCACACGCTCACGCCCACCAGGTCGGTGGGCATCAGGTCGGCGGTGAACTGCACCCGGGCAAAGCGCAGCCCCAGCGACACTGCCAGGGCATGCGCCAGGGTGGTCTTGCCCACGCCGGGCACGTCCTCGATCAGCAGGTGGCCGCCGGCCAGCAGGCAGGCCAAGCCATCGTCCACCTGGGCCGGCTTGCCCACGATGATCGTGTTAATCTGATCGCGCAGCCGCTGAAGCTGGCTGTGCAAGTCGGGAAAGGCCGGCGCATTCATGGCGCGGACCTTACCCGAAAACGCAAAGACCCCAAGGGGACAAGTTCACGATGGCCACCGGCTATTTCAGTCACCCCGACTGCAGGCGCCATGACATGGGGCCCGGTCACCCCGAATGCCCCGAGCGGCTCGCAGCCATTGAAGACCACCTGATCGCCACCGGCCTGGACGTGGCCTTGGAGCGTCGCGAGGCGCCGCTGGCCGACCTGCGCGATGTCCAACGGGCCCACCACGCAGGCTATATTGCCAACCTCAAGGATTTCATGGAGCAGGTGGCGGCCTCGGGGCAGCGGCGTGCCATCGACCTGGACACGGTGGTGGGCCCGCACACCTGGACGGCTGCGCTGCGCGCTGCCGGCGCGGCGGTGGCGGCCACCGACGCGGTGATCGATGGTGAGCTGGACAATGCCTTTTGCGCCGTGCGTCCGCCTGGCCACCACGCCACGCGCAGCC
>NZ_JBKBVU010000051.1:12582-18678 GCF_046289365.1 Caldimonas sp.
ATGGGCTTTTGCTTTTTCAACAACGTCGCGGTGGCCGCACGCCACGCACTGGACGTGCGCGGCCTGCAGCGCGTGGCGATCGTCGACTTCGACGTGCACCACGGCAACGGCACCGAGGACATCCTGGCCGGCGACGACCGCGCGCTGATGGTGAGCTTCTTCCAGCATCCGCTGTACCCCTACAGCGGGGACCAGCCCGCGGCCGGCAACATGTGCAACCTGCCGGTGCCGGCCTACACCAAGGGCATGGACGTGCGCGAGCTGATCGAGATGATCTGGATGCCGCGCCTGGAGCGCTTCCGGCCGCAGATGATCTTCATCTCCGCCGGCTTCGATGCCCACCGCGACGACGACCTGGGCCAGCTCGGCCTGGTCGAGGCCGACTATGAATGGATCACCCGGCGAGTGATGGACGTCGCCGAGCGCCACGCCAAAGGGCGGGTGGTGTCCAGCCTGGAAGGCGGCTACCACCTCGGTGCGCTGGCGCGCAGCGTCGCGGCCCATCTGCGCGTGCTGGCCGGGGTGTGATCGGTGGCACGGTGGCGCGGGGCGCTATGCTTCGCGCCGCATCCACTACTGGCACCCTGCGATGGCGTCTTCCCCTGCTGCTGCCCCGAAAGACTTGCAAGACCTGCTGGTGGCGATCGTCCAGCCTTCGTCGCTGATTGAAGCCGGCGTGATCGTGGCCTGCCTGGGGCTGGCCTGGATCCTGGTGCGGCTGGTGCGCGGCCCCCGCATCCCCGAGGCCTCGATCTGGTTCGGCCGGCGCATCGTCGATGGCGTGCTGTTCCCCGTCGTGGCCCTGGCCCTGGTGTACGGTGCGCGTCTGGCGGTCCAGGGCCTGGTGCCGATCGCGGTGTTCCGCGTGGCCGTGCCGGTGCTGCTGTCGCTGGTGATCATCCGCATGAGCGTGCGGGTGTTGTCGGCGGCCTTTCCGGGCTCGGCCCTGATGCGCGCGGCCGAGCGCACGATCTCCTGGCTGGCCTGGATCGCGGTCGTGCTGTGGATCACCGGGGCCTTGCCGGTCCTGCTGGACGAGCTCGAGGGCATCCAGTGGAAGCTTGGCGGCTCCACGCTGTCGCTGCGCCAGATCCTCGAAGGCACCTTGTCGGCCGGCTTCGTGATGATGGTGGCGTTGTGGATCTCCGCCGCTCTCGAAGCCCGGCTGCTCAAGGGGGCGGTGGGCGAGCGCCTGTCGCTGCGCAAGGCGGCCTCCAATGCGGTGCGCGCGCTGCTGCTGTTCGTCGGGCTGCTGGTGGCGCTGTCCTCGGTTGGCATCGACCTGACGGCGCTGTCGGTGCTCGGCGGTGCGCTCGGTGTGGGCATCGGCTTTGGCCTGCAGAAGCTGGCGGCCAACTACGTCAGCGGCTTCGTGATCCTGGCCGAACGGTCCTTGCGCATCGGCGACTTCGTGCGCGTGGACAATTTCGAAGGCCATGTGACCGACATCACCACGCGCTACACGGTGATCCGCGCCCCCAATGGCCGTGAGTCTATCGTGCCCAACGAGACGCTGATCACCACGCGGGTCGAAAACCTCTCGCTGGCCGACCGCAACATGCTGTTGTCCACCGTCGTGCAGGTGGCCTATGGCACCGATGTGCAGACCCTGCGCGAGCACATCGTCGAGCGTGTCAGAACCGTGCCCAGGGTGCTCGCCGATCCCGGACCGGCGGCGCATCTGACCGCCTTTGCCAGCGACGGGCTGGAGCTGACGGTCTTCTTCTGGATCGCCGATCCGGAGAACGGCCAGGCCAATGTGCGCTCGGGCGTCAACCTCGCGATCCTGGCCTTGTTCGAGGAACGGGGCGTGGAGATCCCCTACCCTCAGCGCGTGGTACATCTGCGCGCCCCGGCGCACGGCGACGGGGTGGCCGGCCCCACCGGCTGACGCGTCGTCACCGCTCGTGGCTGGGGTCGTCCTCGGCCGGATGCAGCGGAATCGACAGCCCGAGCCGGCGGATGCGCGGGCCGTCCATCTCGCGCACGCTCAACATCGCCCCGCCCAGCGGCACGCGGTCGCCCACCACGGCGGGGCGGCCCAATTGCCGCGCCACCCACTCCGACAGGGGCAGTTGCGCGTCGGGCACCGCCGGCAGCCCGTAGAACTCGCACAGCAGCCCGGTGGGCTGATGGCCGTCGAGCACAAAGTCGCCGAAGACGGCGCGGGTGAGTTCCTCGTCGTCCCGGTCGGGCAGGGCCACCCCGAAGCGCCGGCCGGCCCAGCCGATCGTCGTGCCTTGCAGCACCAGCGACACCAGCACGACCACGAAGGCCACCTGGAACAGCAGCATCGCGTGGCCCACACCGGCCATCAACGGGAAGATGGCCAGCACGATGGGGACGGCCCCGCGCAACCCCACCCAGGAGATGAACCACACCTCCCGGGCGGCAAAGCGGAACGGCGCCAGACACAGCCACACCGCCACGGGACGGGCGATGAGCATCAGGATCGCTGACACGCCCAGGGCCGGCAGCGCACTGTCGAGCAGACCCGAGGGGGTGACCAGCAGCCCCAGCAGCAGGAACATGATGGCCTGCGACAGCCAGGCATAGCCGTCCATCGCTGAGAAGGCTGCACGCACCCGGCGACCACCCCGGTTGCCCAGGACCATGCCGTACAGGTAGATCGCCAGGAAGCCCGAGCCTCCGCCCATGCCGGTGAGTGAGAACACCAGCAGGCCCGAGGCCGCCAGCAGCAGCCCCATGATGCCCCCGCCGGCATGCTGGCGGGGCAGGCGATGCACGACCTCGCTCATCAGAAACCCGGCGCCCACGCCGATCAGCGTGCCCAGGCCGAACTGCTGCACGAAGGACCACAGCATCATCGCCAGGCCCGACCCCCCGGCGTCGGGCATCGCCGTGATCAGGGCGATGAAGGCCAGCGTCAGGAAGACGGCCATCGGGTCGTTCATGCCAGACTCGATCTCCAGCGTGGCGGCCACGCGCTCGTTGAGCTGCACCCCCGAGGTTTTGAGCAGGGCGAACACGGCGGCCGCGTCGGTGGAGCCGACGATGGCGCCCAGCAGCAGCCCGTGCTGCCAGGGCAGTCCGAGCAGCAGCATCGCACCCAGGCCGGTCAGCACGGCCGTGATCAGCACCCCCACGGTGGCCAGCAGCAGTGAGGGCTTCAGCCCGGTGCGGAAGGTCGACAGCGAGGTGCGCAAACCGCCGTCGAGCAGGATCACCGCGAGCGCCACGTTGCCCACCCAGAAACTGAGCGTGAAGTCCGAGAACTTCAGCCCTCCGGGGCCGTCTTCACCGGCCAGGCCGCCGGCGATCAGGAAGATCAGCAGGAACGAGAAGCCGGCCCGGGCCGACAGCATGCCCGCCAGCACGCTGCTGAGCAGCAAGGCGGAGGCAATGAGCAGAGGGACATTGATGAAATTGAAATCCATGCGCGGGCAGGTGGTGACCCTCAAGCGTAACAGCAGCCCTGCGCCTCCCAAAGGCGGCGCCGGCCCGCGCCGGTTCAGCCCCGCAACGCTGGCGGCGGGACGTCGATCGTCCCGGCCGCACGGGGCGGGCGCAGGTTCAGGCGGCCGCCACGGGGATCTTGCCGATGCGGGCCTGCCACTCGCGCGGGCCGGTGATGTGAGCGCTGGTGCCGCCCGCGTCCACGGCCACCGTCACCGGCATGTCGAGCACGTCGAACTCGTAGATGGCTTCCATGCCCAGGTCCTCGAAGCCGACGACCCTGGCGCCCTTGATGGCCTTGCTGACCAGATAGGCCGCCCCGCCCACGGCCATCAGATAGGCGCTCTTGTGCTTCTTGATCGCCTCGATGGCCACCGGCCCGCGTTCGGCCTTGCCGATCATCGCGATCAGTCCCGTCTGGGCCAGCATCATCTCGGTGAACTTGTCCATGCGCGTGGCCGTGGTCGGGCCGGCGGGGCCCACCACCTCGTCGCGCACTGGATCGACCGGGCCGACGTAGTAGATCACCCGGTTGGTGAAGTCCACCGGCAGTTTGTCGCCGCGCGCGAGCATGTCCTGGATACGCTTGTGGGCGGCATCGCGGCCCGTGAGCATCCGGCCGGACAGCAGCAGAGTCTCGCCAGGCTTCCAGCTGGCCACCTCCTCGCGCGTGAGCGTGTTCAGGTCCACGCGACGGCTCTTGTTGTAGTCAGGGGCCCAGTGCACGTCGGGCCACAGGTCCAGGCTCGGCGGCTCCAGGTAGGCCGGGCCCGAGCCATCGAGCACGAAGTGCGCGTGTCGCGTGGCGGCGCAATTGGGGATCATCGCCACCGGCTTGGAGGCGGCGTGCGTGGGGTAGGTCTTGATCTTGATGTCGAGCACCGTGGTCAGGCCCCCCAGGCCCTGCGCCCCGATGCCCAGGGCGTTGACCTTCTCGTACAGCTCCAGGCGCAGCTCCTCGAGCTTGTTGCGCGGCCCGCGCTGCTGGAGTTCGTACATGTCGATGTCCTCCATCAGCGCTTCTTTGGCCAGCAGCATGGCCTTCTCGGCCGTGCCGCCGATGCCGATGCCCAGCATGCCCGGCGGGCACCAGCCGGCCCCCATGGTGGGCACGGTCTTGAGCACCCAGTCCACCAGCGAGTCGCTGGGGTTCATCATCACGAACTTGGTCTTGTTCTCGGAGCCGCCGCCCTTGGCCGCCACCGTCACGTCCACGGTGTGGCCGGGCACCAGCTCCATGTGGATGACGGCCGGCGTGTTGTCCCTGGTGTTCTTGCGCTCGAAGTGCGGATCGTCGAGCACCGAGGCGCGCAGCTTGTTGTCCGGGTTCAGGTAGCCGCGGCGCACGCCTTCGTTGATCGCGTCGGCGATGGAGCCTGGGAAGTTGGCAAAGCGCACGTCCATCCCGATCTTCAGGAAGACGTTGACGATGCCGGTGTCCTGGCAGATCGGGCGGCGGCCCTCGGCGCTCATGCGCGAGTTGGTCAGGATCTGGGCGATCGCATCTTTCGCCGCCGGCGACTGCTCGCGCTCGTAGGCGCGTGCCAGGTGCGCGATGTAGTCGGCCGGGTGGTAGTAGCTGATGTACTGCAGGGCGGCAGCCACGCTTTCGACGAGGTCGTCGTGCTGGATCGTGGTGGTCATGGGGCTGGCTGGAGTGGTGGGGCGAAGGACGGAGGGGCAGGGCCCCGGGCAAGCGCTGAATTTTAACGGGCCACCCGGTGAGCGCGGGGATCGAAACCGATCGAGCTTGCAAGGACATGACAAGACGGCGCGGAGCGCCTGAGTGATTGCCACAGGCAGGTCCGGCGGCACATGTTTCTAAAATCAGCCGTTTTTTGCGTGCCGCCGTCGGCTGCGACGGCGGGTGCGTCCTGCCACACCTACCTGCCTGACACGATGAACCTGCTTGCCACGGTCGTCTTGCTCCCCCTGGTGCTAGGCACCGTCCTGTGCTTCTGGCTGGGCCGCGTCGAGACGCCCGCGCGCCGGCGCGCCACGGCCTGGGCGGCCGGCCTGGTGGCCGTTTGCGCGCTGGGGGTGCTGCTTGGTCTGGCCGCCCCGGTCTTTGCGGGCCAGACCCTGCTCGCCCACTGGCCCTGGGTGAGCGCCATCGGCCTGAACATCGGTCTGCGGCTGGATGGCCTGGCCTGGATGTTCGCCGCACTGATCAGCGGCATCGGCATCCTCATCGTGCTGTACGCCGCCTACTACCTGCACCACGACGATCCGGCCGGCAAGTTCTTCAGCACGCTCATGCTCTTCATGGCGGCCATGCTGGGCATCGTGCTGTCGGACAACCTGCTGCTGCTGCTGGTGTTCTGGGAGCTCACCAGCCTCTCGTCGTTCCTGCTCATCGGTTACTGGGGCCACAAGGAGGAGTCGCGCGCCGGCGCCCGCATGGCCCTGGCGGTGACCGGCGGCGGGGGCCTGGCGCTGCTAGCTGGCTTCGTGGTGCTGGGCCAGATCGCCGGCACCTATGAGCTTTCGCAGATGCTTGGCCGCGGTGCCGAGATCCAGGCCCACCCGATGTTCCCGGTGGCGCTCGTCCTCATTTTGCTGGGTTGCTTCACCAAGAGCGCGCAGTTTCCCTTCCACTTCTGGCTGCCCAACGCCATGGCCGCGCCCACGCCGGTATCGGCCTACCTGCACTCGGCCACGATGGTGAAGGCAGGGCTG
>NZ_JBKBVU010000274.1:0-3115 GCF_046289365.1 Caldimonas sp.
TGGCCCCGCGGTCGGCGACCGGCAGGCAGGAATACGCAGCCGAGGTGCGGGCCCGCACCGAGTCGCGGCTGGGCTTCCGGGTGGCCGGCAAGATGGTGCAACGCCACGTGAATCTGGGTGACACGGTACGTGCCGGCCAGGTGCTGGCCCTGCTGGACGCCCAGGATCTGCGTTTGGGCGAGCAGGCCGCGCGTGCCGCTGTGTCGGCGGCCCAGGCCAACCTCGAGCAGGCCGAGGCTGACTTCAGGCGCTTCACCGAGTTGCGGGCCCAGGGCTTCATCAGTTCGGCCGAACTGGAGCGCCGCGAGACGGCCCTCAAGGCGGCACGGGCCCAATGGGCCCAGGCCCAGGCGCAGGCAAACGTGCAGGGCAACCAGGCGGCCTACGCCAGGCTGGTGGCCGATGTGCCGGGTGTCGTCACCGGCATCGAAGCCGAACCCGGCATGGTGCTGGGTGCCGGGACCCCGGTGCTTCGGCTGGCACACGACGGCCCGCGAGATGCCGTGTTCGCCGTGCCCGAGGACCGGCTCGAAGCCTTGCGTGCGCTGGCTGCGGCCGGCACGCCGGTGCAGGTGCACCTGTGGGGACAGGAAGGGCGCACCATCGAAGCGCGCATCCGGGAGGTGGCGGCGGCGGCCGATCCGGTCACGCGCACCTACACGGTCAAGGCGGATCTGGGCCAAGCATCGGTACCGCTGGGGCGCACCGCCACCGTGGTGATCGAGGGCCCGGCCCAGGCCGGTGTGGCCAAGCTGCCGCTGTCGGCCCTGCGCGAGCACCAGGGTCGTACCCAGGTGTGGGTGCTCGACCCCGACACCATGACGGTGAACCTGCATCCCGTGGAACTGGCCGGGGCGGACGGCAACGAAGTGGTCATCCGCAGCGGACTGGCGCCGGGCCAGATGGTCGTGACCGCGGGCGTGCATGTCCTCAACCCGGGGCAGCGCGTCAGGATCTACCACGAGGCGACCAAGCCGGCGGCATCGACGGCCCCATCTGGCGCTGTGGCCGCCACATCGCCCAACACCCCCTGAGCCTTGACGTCGAGGTCTTCCGTGAGTTCACTGCACTTGCCGGCCTCGGGTGAGCGCCGCTTCAACATTTCCCGCTGGGCGCTCGAGCATTCGGCGCTCACACGCTACCTGCTCGTGGTGCTGATGGTGCTGGGCTTTGCGGCCTATTTCCAGCTCGGGCAGGACGAGGATCCGCCGTTCGCCTTCCGCGCCATGGTGGTGCGCGCCTACTGGCCGGGTGCCACCGCACAGCAGATCGCCGACCAGGTCACTGACAAGATCGAGCGCACACTGCAGGAAGTTCCCTATGCGGACATCATCCGCAGCTACTCCAAGCCGGGGGAGACGCTGATCATCTTCCAGGTGGCCGACTCCTCGCCGCCGGAGCAGCTGCAGCAGATCTGGTACCAGACGCGCAAGAAGGTGAACGACATGCGCGGCACCTTGCCGCAGGGCGTGATCGGGCCCTTCTTCAATGACGAGTTCGGCGATGTGTACGGGGCGATCTATGCCCTGTCCTCCGATGGCTTCAGCCCGCGCGAACTGAAGGAGCACGCCGACCGGGTCCGGCAACAACTCCTGCGTGTGCCGGATGTGGCCAAGGTCGAGATCTTCGGCGCGCAAGACGAGAAGATCTACATCGAGGTCTCGCAGGCGCGTTTGGCGCAACTGGGGCTGGACTTCAATCAGGTGATCGCGCAGCTCGGCCAGCAAAACGCCGTCGAATCGGCCGGCGTCGTCACCCTGCCCACCGATCAGGTGCAGTTGCGCGTGGGCGGACCCTTCAACTCCGAGGAGGAGTTGCGTGCCCTTCCCATCCGTGCAGCGGGCAACACCCTGCGGCTCGGCGACATCGCCGAGGTGCGCCGCGGCTACGTCGATCCGCCGCAGGTCAAGGTGCGCCACCAGGGGCAGGAGGTGTTGGCCCTGGGGGTCTCAATGGCCAAGGGCGGCGACATCATCCGACTGGGCCGCGAACTGGAGGCCGCTGTGGGGCGGATCCGCGCCGAGCTGCCCGTGGGCATCGAGATGACGCAGTTCCAGGATCAGTCCACGGTGGTCTCGCGGTCGGTCAACGAGTTCATCAAGGTGCTGATCGAGGCCGTGGTGATCGTGCTGGCAGTGAGCTTCATCAGCCTGGGCCTGCACATGCGGCCGCTGCGGCTGGACTGGCGTCCGGGCATGGTGGTGGCCATCACCATCCCGCTGGTGCTGGCCATCACCTTTGTCACGATGTTCTACTGGGGCGTGGGACTGCACAAGATCTCGCTGGGCTCGCTGATCATTGCGCTGGGCCTGCTGGTGGACGACGCCATCATCGCCGTCGAAATGATGGTGCGCAAGCTGGAGGAGGGCTACGACAAGCTGCGCGCTGCCACCGCCGCCTATGAGATCACCGCCATGCCCATGCTCACTGGCACCCTGATCACCGCCGTGGGCTTCCTGCCCATCGGCATGGCCAAGTCGGCCGTGGGTGAATACACCTTCGCGATCTTTGCCGTCACGGCCGCCGCGCTCGTGATCTCCTGGCTCGTGTCGGTCTACTTCGTGCCCTACCTGGGCACGGTGCTGCTCAAGACACGCGCCCAGGCCGGTGAGCAGCCTCACGAACTCTTCGACACGCCGTTCTACAACCGTTTCCGTCGCGTGGTGGGCTGGTGCGTCCGGCACCGCTGGATCACGATCGGCCTGACCGTGCTGTCGCTCGTGCTGGGCGTGGTGGGCATGGGCCGTGTGCAGCAGCAGTTCTTCCCGGATTCCAACCGGCTGGAGGTGCTGGTGGACCTCTGGCTGCCCGAAGGGTCCTCCTATCAGGCCACCGAGGACGTGGCGCGTCGCGTCGAGGCCCGGCTGATGAAGGAGGAGGGTGTGGCCAGCGTGAGCACCTGGGTGGGCAGCGGTGTGCCGCGCTTCGCGCTCGTGCTCGACCAGATCTTCCCGCAGTCCAACGTCAGCCAGATGATCGTGATGCCCAAGGACCTGTCGGCCCGCGAGGACCTGCGGCGCCGATTGCCGGCCGTGCTGGCCGAGGAGTTCCCGGAGGTGCGCGGCCGTGTGAAGCTGCTGCCCAACGGTCCGCCGGTGCCCTATCCGGTGCAGTT
>NZ_JBKBVU010000052.1:0-18615 GCF_046289365.1 Caldimonas sp.
GCTCGACGAAGTCACGGGCATGGGCTCGCGTGTCCTCCACCAGCGGCAGCACGCCGATCGAGCCTTCCAGCGGGCCATAGCCCCCCGTCACCTTCGCGATCTCGTCCATCTTGGCCTGGTAGATGATCACGAAGCCGCCCTTGAAGCCCAGCTCACGCGCCTGCTTGATCACGAGGCCGGTGGGCTCGGAGGCGCCGCCGATGAACATCACGTCGGGCTTGGCCGCCAGCACGCGGCTCACGCCGCTGTAGAAGTCGGTCGAGCGGTTGTACGACATCGGGTTCTCGGCCACGACTTTGCCGCCCGCCTTTTCCCAGGCGGGCTTGAAGGCCGCGGTCCAGGCCTTGGCGTAGTCGTGGTCGGCATTCGCAATGGCCAGGTTCTTGCCGTACTTGCCCATCGCATAGCGGGTGAAGGGCTCGACGTAGCCGGTGAACTCCGGCGGGATGCGCAGCGTGAGCTGATTGCCGCGTGCGGTGATGGTGGGCACGCTGGTGTACGACAGCAGCAGCACGCCCAGGCGCTCGTTGGTGGTCTGCACCGCGAAGCTGCCGCCCGAATGCGGGATCAGCACGGCCGGTGTCTTGTGCTCCTGCACCAGGCGCTGGGTGTTGATGGCGCTTTCGCTGGGGTTGTACTTGTCGTCCAGCGCCACCAGCTCGAGTTTGTACTTTCTGCCACCCACGTCCAGGCCATCGGCATTGATCTCGGCGATTGCCATTTCCATGCCCGACAGCACGTTCTTGCCGTACAGCGCAGCGCCGCCGCTCAGCGGGCCGGAAAAGCCGATCTTGACGACCTCCTGGGCGAAGGCGGTGCTGCCCAGGCCCGCCAGGGCCACGGCGGCGGCCATGCTGCGCAGCACGAAGCGGCGCGAAGAGGATGAATGCAACATGTCTGTGCTCTCCTGAGTGAAGCCGACCTGCACAGGGCCGGCGTGTGGTGGAACCAAAGAAAGAAAAGGAAACCGCCTCGCGATCAGGCCCCGATGTAGGCCCGACGCACCGTGTCGTTGTTGAGCAGCTCGTCGCGGCGGCCTTCCATCACGATGCGCCCGCCTTCGAGCACGTAGGCACGGTGGGCGATCTGCAGCGCCGCATAGGCGTTTTGCTCGGCCAGCAGCACGGTGGTGCCGGCGCGGTTGATGCGCTGGATCACCTCCAGCACCTGCTTGACCACCAGCGGCGCCAGGCCCAGCGAGGGCTCGTCGAGCAGCAAGGCCTTGGGCCGGCCCATCAGCGCGCGGCCGATGGCCACCATCTGCTGCTGCCCGCCCGACAGCGAGCCGGCCGCGTCGTCCTTCTTCTCGCGCAGGATGGGGAACATCTCGAAGACCTCTTCGAGCCGCCTGGCATTGCCCTGGCGGTCGCGCCGGTGCACGTAGGCGCCCAGCATCAGGTTCTTCAGCACCGACATGCCGGGAAAGAGCTTGCGGCCCTCCGGGCACAGCACCAGGCCCTGCTCGACCAGGCGGGCCGGCTTGGCTCCCGTCACCTCCTGGCCACGCAGGCGGATGCGTCCGCCGGCCGCCCTGAGCAGTCCGCTGGCAGTGAGGAAGATCGAGCTCTTGCCCGCGCCGTTGGCACCCAGCAGCACCACCAACTCGCCGTCGTCCGCGTGCAGCGACACCTCGTGCAGGGCGCGGAACGAGCCGTACTGCAGGCTCACCTTCTCAAGCTGCAGCATCGGCGGCCTCCTTCACGTCATGGGCGCCGTCGCTGCCGAGGTAGGCCTCGATCACCTGCGGGTTGCGACGGATCTCGGCCGGGCTGCCCTCGGCGATCTTCTCGCCATGGTTCAGCACCATGATCTTGTCGGCCAGGCTCATGATCATGTCCATCTTGTGTTCGATCAGACACACGGTCAGGCCGCTGTCACGCATCTTGCGGATCAGCGCGGCCAGGCCCACCGTCTCTTCGGGGTTCACGCCGCCGGCGGGTTCGTCGAGCAGCACCACCTTGGGTTCGGTGGCCAGCGCCAGCGCAAAGGCCACGCGCTTGCGCTCTTCCTGCGAGATGTCGCCGGCCATGCGGTGGGCGGCGTGGGCCAACCCCACGAACTCCAAGACCTCCTCGGCCTTGCGGCGGCAGCGCTTTTCCTCTTCGTGCAGGCGGCGCGTGCGCGCCAGCACGTCCCACAGGCCCGAGCGCGTGCGCAACCGGTGGCCGACGATGAGGTTGTCCAGCACCGTGGCGCGGTCGAAGAGCGCGGTGGTCTGGAAGGTACGCGCCACACCCAGCGCGGCCATCTGGTCGGCGCGCAGGCCGGCCACGTCGCGGCCTTCGTAGACGATGCGCCCGCTGGTGGGTGCCAGCGCTCCGCTGATCAGGTTGAAGAAGGTGGTCTTGCCCGCGCCGTTGGGCCCGATGATGGCGTTGATCTTGCCCGCCTCGACGGTGGTGCTCACCTCGCGCACGGCCGCCAGGCCGCCGAAGCGTTTGGTCAGTTGCTGGATCTCAAGCATGGCCGCCCTCCTGGGCAGACAAGGTGCCGCCGGCCCGCTGGCCGGCCGCGCGCGAGGCGGCCGTTGCACGCCGCGACAGGCGTCGCGCGCGCCATTGCAGCAGGCTGCCCACCAGGCCATGCGGGAGGAAGATGACCAGCACGATGAGCAGCGGCCCGAACACCACAAAGCGGTACTCCTGCAGGAACTGCAGGTACTGCGTGAGCCAGGGCATGGCCAGCGCCCCCAGCAGCGGGCCGAACATCGTGCCAATGCCGCCGATGAGCATGTACATCGTCATGTCGAAGGTATGCTCCACGCCGGCCACGCCAGGGCCCAGGAAGCGCACGAAACCCGCATACAGGCCGCCCGCGAGGCCGGCATAGAACACCGACAGCACGAAGGCGATCAGCTTGGTGCGCATCAGGTTGATGCCCAGCGCCTCGGCCAGGTCCTCGCTGTTGCGCACCGCCACGAAGCTGCGGCCCATCAGCGAGTGGACGATGCGGTGCATGGCCCACAGGCCGGCGGCCAGGAAAAAGAGCACCAGGTAATACAGCTCGCGCGGGGATTCGAACTGCAGCGGCCCGATGGGCGAGGGCGAGGGGATGCCGATGATGCCCACGGTGCCGTGGGTGAGGCTTTCCCACTTCTCGATCACCAGGTACATGATGTAGCCCACGCACAGCGTGAAGATCGAGAAGTAGTGGCCCTTCAGGCGCAGCGAGACGATACCGATGAGCAAGCCCAGCACGGCGGCCACCCCGCCCGACAGCGCAAACGCCACCCAGAAGGGCACACCATGGTCCACCGTGAGGATGCCCACCGTGTAAGCGCCCACGGCCATGAAGCCCGCATGCGCGAGGTTGAACTGCCCTGTGTAGCCGGTGATGAGGTTGAGCCCCACGGTGGCCAGCGCGAAGATGTAGGCGGTGGACATCACCGTGAGGTGGTAGTCGTTGCCGGCCACGAAGGGGAAGGCGATGCCGGCGGCCAGCAGCAGGCTCCAGCCGAGCTTGCCGTGCAGAAGGTCGAAGACGCGGTCCATCTCAGCGCACTCCCTTGGTGAACAGGCCCTCGGGGCGCAACGACAGGATCACGACCAGCAGTGCAAAGGCGATGATGTCCTTGTAGTCGGGCGAGATGTAGAAGGCGCCGAAGCTCTCGGCAAAGCCGATGATCAGCCCGCCCACGATCGCGCCGGGCACGCTGCCCATGCCGCCCAGGATGATGATCACGAAGGCCTTGGTGATGACCAGGTGGCCCATCGCGGGGTAGATGAGGTTGATCGGCGCATACAGTGTGGCGGCCACCGCGGCCAGCCCACCCGAGATGGCGAACGTCAGCATCGCCACGCGGTTCGGGTCGATGCCCACCAGCGCCGCGCCCTGGCGGTTCTGTGCCATCGCGATGATGGTCGAGCCCATCACCGTCTTTTTCAGGAAGAGGTGCAACGCCACCATCAGCGCAAAAGCCGCCCCCACGATCATCAGCCGCTGCACCGGCGCGGTGGCACCGCCGATCTCGACGATGCCGGTGTAGGGCGTGGGCAGGCGGTGGAAGTCGGCCCCCCATACCGCCTGGGCGCCGGCTTCGAGGAAGAGCAGCAGGCCGATGGCCGCGATCATGTGGTGCAGCCCCGGCGCATCGCGCAGCGGGTGGAACACCAGCCGCTCGGCCAGCACGGCAATGAGCGCCACGGCCACTGCGGCCCCCGCCATGCCCACCCAGTAGTTGAAGCCCTGGGCGGTGATGAGCCAAAAGGCCGCGTAGGCGCCGGCCATGTAGAAGGCGCCATGCGCGAAATTGGGCACGTGCAAGATGCCGTAGACGAGTGTGAGACCCAAGGCCACGAGGCTGTAGATGCCGCCGAGCGTGAGCCCGTTGAGCACTTGTTGGAAGAACAAGTCCAAGGCGAAACTCCGTGTGAGAGGCAACGGCACAGGCTCAGCGGATCATGTAGCCGCCATCGGCCACGATCGTCTGGCCGGTGATGTAGCGGCCGGCGGCCGAGGCCAGCATCACCGCGATGCCGCCGATGTCATCAGGCTCGCCGAAGCGGCGCAGCGGCAACTGGCTTTCGATCAGCGCGCGCACGCGCGGGTCGTCCACCAAGGCCTTGGCGAAGTCGGTGCGGATCACGCCAGGGGCGATGCAGTTGACGCGGATGTTGTCCGGCCCCCACTCGACGGCCAGGTTGCGCGCCAACTGCATGTCGGCCGCCTTGGAGATGTTGTAGGCGCCGATGGTTGCCGAGCCGTGCAGCCCGCCGATCGACGAGACGATGACGATGGCGCCGTCCTTCCTGGCGGCCATGTCCTCGCGCACCATCTGACACAGCCAATGATTGCTCAGCACGTTGTTGTGCATGATCTTGTCGAAGACCTCATCGCTCATGCCGGTGCTGGGGCCGTAGTAGGGGTTGCTCGCGGCATTGCACACGAGGATGTCGATCGGTCCCCAGTGCTCGCGGGTGCGTCTCACCAGGGCTTCGAGCTGGTCCCTGGACGAGATGTTGGCCGGGATCGCGAGGGCCTGGCCGCCGTCGTCGCGGATGGCCTGGGCCACGGCTTCGCAGGCGTCGGCCTTGCGGCTGGAGATCACTACGCGGGCCCCACTGCGCGCGAGGTTTTCGGCGATGGATCGGCCAATGCCGCGGCTGGAGCCGGTCACAATGGCCACCTTGTTGTCGAGGCGGAAAAGCTTCATCCGCTGTCTCCTTCTGATACTGGGTTCGCAAGGTAGGCAGGCCGCACATCAGGGTCAGTCACGCACGAGACAATCCCAGGGTCCACCCTAGGTTTTCGGACGGCCGTGCACTTCTTCAGGACATATTCAGCAAGCCTCATCACCATGCCCAAGGACTACGAACGGATGGAGTGGTCGAACCGCAGCGAGCGTGCGGACCTGCGTTCGTTGTGCGATCTTTCGCGGCGTCGTGTGCTGCAAGGCAGTACGGTGGCGGCCTTGGTCTCTCTGGGCCTCGCGCCGGCTTCGGCGGTGTCGTCATCGCCGCTGTTGGGCTTTCGGGGCGTGCCGCCCTCCACCGCCGATGCCGTGGTGGTGCCCGAGGGCTACGTGGCCCAGGTGATCGCACGGTGGGGCGAGCCGGTGGGCCTGGTGGGGAACATGCCCCCTTGGCGGCCTGATGCCAGCCACAGCGCCGACGACCAGGCCGCACAACTGGGCATGCACCACGACGGCCTGCACTTCTTCCCGCTCGACGGCCGCAGCGACCGGGGTCTGCTGGTGATGAACCACGAATACACCGATGAAGGCCTGCTGCATCCCGACGGCATGGCGAACTGGTCAGCCGAGAAGGTGCGCAAGAGCCAGGCCGCGCACGGCATCTCGGTGGTGGAGGTGGCAATGCGTGATGGCCGATGGCAACTGGTGCGCCCCTCACGGTATGCGCGCCGCCTCACGGTGGTCTCGCCCTTCACGCTGCGCGGCCCGGCCGCCGGCCACCCGATGATGCGCACCGCGGCCGACCCGGCCGGCCTCACCGTGCGGGGCACCCTGAACAACTGCGCCGCCGGCCTCACGCCCTGGGGCACCTATCTCAGCGGCGAAGAGAACTTCATCGGTTACTTCGCCGCACCAGAACGGCTCGATGCCCACCAGCGCCGCTGGGGCCTGGGTGCCAATTGGGGCTACCGCTGGCATGAGTTCGACGAACGCTTCGATGCCGCGCGCCACCCCCACGAACCGAACCGCTTCGGCTGGATCGTCGAGGTGGACCCCTTCGACCCGCAGTCCACCCCGGTCAAGCGCACGGCCTTGGGCCGCGCCGCACACGAAGGCGCCACCGTGGCGGTCACCCGCGACGGCCGTGCCGTCGTCTACAGCGGCGAGGACGCCCGCTTCGAATACCTCTACAAGTTCGTCTCGCGCGACGCGATCCGTCCCGGTGGCGCCAAGGCCAATGCCGAACTGCTCGACCACGGCATCCTCTACGTCGCCCGCTTCGATGCCGATGGCCGGGGCCGCTGGCTGCCGTTGGTGCATGGCCGCGCACCCTTGACGCCGGCTCATGGCTTCGCCGACCAGGGTCAGGTGCTCATCCAGGCGCGCCAGGCCAGCGACGCTTTGCAGGCCACGCCGATGGACCGTCCCGAATGGGTGGCGGTGAACCCCGCCACGCGCGAGGTCTTCTGCTCGCTCACCAACAACACCCGCCGCGGTACCGAGGGTCACCCCGGCGTGGACGCCGCGCACCCGCGTGCACGCAACAGCATGGGCCACATCATCCGCTGGCGCGAGGAGGGTGACTTCGACGGCGAGACCTTCACCTGGGACGTCTTCCTCCTGGCCGGCGACCCGGCGAATGCGCGGGCCGAAGCGCAAGGCAATCTCCGCGGCGACGCCTTCGCCAACCCCGACGGCCTGTGGGTCGATGCCCGCGGCGTGCTGTGGATCCAGACCGACATGAGCGCCAGCGTGATGGGTCGCGGCGAATTCGCGCGGCTCGGCCACAACCAGATGCTCGCCTGCGACCCCGCCACCGGCGAAGTGCGCCGCTTCCTTACCGGCCCGCGCGGCGCCGAGATCACCGGTGCCACCATGACGCCCGACGGCACCACGATGTTCGTCAACATCCAACACCCGGGCGAGCCCGAGAACGACCGGACCGACCCGGCCGAGCCCACGAAACACTCCCGCTGGCCCGACGGCGGCCGGCCCCGCTCGGCCACCGTGGCGGTGAGGCGCCGGGACGGAGGGCTGGTGGGGGCGTGAGGCGCGATGAAGCAGGCCGGGCTTGGGAGGCGGCGTGCGGGGCTGAGGTCGGCGGGCCGCGGCATACTTTCACCATGCCCCCTGCACGGCGTTGAGACGCCCGCCTCGGGCCCCCGGTGGGGGCGGCAAGCGCGCTGGTGGCTGATACGGAGCAGAGCATGTCCCCACACCCTCTCGACACCTGGCACCGGCTCGTCCGCGAGCAGGACGCCTCGGGCCTGCCGGCGCTGCTGGCCGAGGATGCCGTCTTCCACTCGCCCGTGGTGCATACCCCGCAGCGCGGGCGCGGGCTGACGGCGGCTTACCTTGCGGCGGCCTTCCGGGTGTTCTCCCACCCGAGCTTCCGCTACGTGCGCGAAATCGTCGGCCCATCGGAGGCGATGCTGGAGTTCGAACTCGAACTGGACGGCATCGCCATCAATGGCGTGGACATCCTGCGCTGGAACGAGGCCGGGCAGATCAGCGACTTCAAGGTCATGCTGCGCCCGTTGAAGGCCGTCCACCTGATCCACGAGCGCATGGCGGCAATGCTGCAGGCGGGGCGCTGAACACCGCCGCCAGGCGTCGATTCAGCCGTGCACCCCGGCATAGCCGGGCTCGCCGGCGAAGTGGTAGAGGTTCTCGGTCTTCACGACCTCATAGCCGGCTTCGTGCAGCCGGGCCTGCAAGGCCAGGACCTCGCCGAAGTTGGCCTGGTCGTCCGTGGCCTTGAAGCGGCAGCGCCAATGGTCCACACAGAAGGTTTGCGGCAGACCGTGCGGCCAGACCTTCACGCCGCGGTTGGTGATGAGCTGCAGCACCAGCGAGCCCTGCCCGAAGCGCTGCAGCGCCTGGCCGAGCTGCTCGGGTGCCGCCCCGCGCCACTGCAGGAACACATCGACGCCCACGAGTTGCTTGGGGGCCGGGTCGCGTCGCGCCGGGGCGGGCAGTTGCAGCGGGCCGTTCGCATCGAAGCGCACCGGGCGCAGGATCTCGGGCTGGCGCCCCAGGCGTTGGACCACCGCCTGCGCAAACGCCTGCGTGCCCAGCAGCCGGCGGCTGTGGCCCTCGCGGTGGATGTCGGCCGTGTGCAGGCCCTCTTCCAGTGTGCGCAGCCAGGCGTTGTGCACCCGCTCGGCCACATCGGCCTGGCCAAGATGCAGCAGCATCTGCACGGCGGCATTGAGCAGGCCCGAGGGATTGGCCACATCGCGACCTGCCAGCTGGGGGGCCGAACCATGGATGGCTTCGAACATCGCGCAGTGCTCGCCGATGTTGGCCGAGCCGGCCATGCCGACCGAGCCGGCGATCTGCGCGGCCACGTCCGAGAGGATGTCGCCGTAGAGGTTGGGCGTGACGATGACGTCGAAGTCCTGCGGCGCATCGGCCAGGCGCGCGGCACCGATATCGACGATGAGGCTGTCGCGTTGCAGTTCGGGGTACTGTGCGCCGATCTCCTCGAAGACGCGGTGGAAGAGCCCATCCGTCATCTTCATGATGTTGTCCTTGATGAAGCAGGTGACGCGACGCCGCCCGTGGCGGCGTGCGTACTCGAAGGCGTAGCGCACGATGCGCTCGCAGCCCGGACGCGTGACCAGCTTGAGGCATTGATAGACCTCGTCGGTCTGGCGGTGCTCGATGCCGGCGTAGAGGTCTTCCTCGTTCTCGCGCACGATCACCACGTCCATGCCGGGGTGCCGGGTGGGCACCACCGGGTGATAAGCCACGCAGGGCCGCACGTTGGCATACAGGCCCAGCGCCTTGCGCAGGCTCACGTTCAGGCTCTTGTAGCCCCCGCCCTGCGGCGTGGTGATGGGGCCCTTGAGCAGCACACGGCTTTCGCGCAGGACATCCCAGGATTCGGGGGCGATGCCCGAGGCGTGGCCGGCGCGATAGACCGATTCGCCCAGTTCGAGCATGCGGATGTCCAGACGCGCACCGGCGGCGTCGAGGATGCGCAAGGTGGCCTCCATCAAGGACGGGCCGATGCCGTCGCCAGGTGCGACGGTGACAAGGGGCAGGGATGGGCTCATGGCGTGATCTCCGTTCGTTGTGCTGGGTGGGCAGCGTCTGGATTTTTGGAGAACTCAAAGATTTTTAAAAATAGATTATCTTTGTGTGCAACATTGATGTTCTTAAATGATCGAGAGCCTGCCATGAAGACCCGCCTGCACACCCGCCAGACCACGTTCCGGCAACTGGAGATCTTCAAGACGGTGGCCGAGCGCCTGAGCGTGACCGAGGCGGCGCACGCGTTGCACCTGGCCCAGCCCACGGTGTCCACGCAACTGGCCAAGCTCTCAGAGGCTCTGGGCGTGCAGCCTTTCGAGCAGATCGGCAAGCGCCTGTACCTCACCGACGTGGGCGAGGAATTGCTGGCCAGCACGCGCGAGCTCTTCGATGTGCTCGACCGGCTGGAGATGCGCCTGGCCCAGCGCGCCGGGCTGTCCATCGGCCGATTGCGGCTGGGCGTGGTCACGACGGCCAAGTACCTGGTGCCGGCCTTGCTGGGCCCGTTCTGCAAGGCGCATCCGCAGGTGGAGGTGGAGTTGCAGGTGGGCAACCGGGCCGACATCCGCCAGCGCTTGCAGGCCAACCTCGACGACCTCTACGTGTTCAGCCATCCGCCCCGTGAACTGGACATCGAGGCGCAGTGGCTCACCGACAACCCGCTGGTGGTGATCGCCCCGCAGGACCACCCGCTGGCCCGCCGTCGCCGGCTGCGCTGGACGGATCTCGCTGGCGAGCGGCTGCTGATGCGCGAACCCGGTTCGGGCACGCGCCATGCCATCGAAAGGCATCTGGCCCAGCAAGGCTGGACACTGGGCCGCACGCTCACGATCGCCAGCAACGAGGCGATCAAGGAGGCCGTGCTCTCGGGCCTGGGCCTGGCCATCCTGAGCCGCCACGCGCTCACCCACATGGCACCGGGCAACCTGGTGGAGCTGCCGGTCCAGGGTTTTCCGATCCCGAACAGTTGGTACCTGGTCACCCCCAGGGGCAAGCAGTCGTCGCCGATCGCGCTGGCCTTCCGCGAGCATTTGCTGAGCGCGCTTGCGCCCAAGCCTGCCGGGCGCTCGTCGCTGAGCGCCGAAGAAAGGCGCACGAGGCCCAGCCGGCGGGTTTAGCGTGCCGTGGGCATCACGAATTCGGCCCCCTTGGGCGTGCTCTCGGGCCAGCGCTGCATCACCGACTTCTGCCGGGTGTAGAAGCGCACGCCCTCCTCGCCATACGCATGCATGTCGCCAAAGAGCGAGCGCTTCCAGCCCCCGAAGCCATGCCAGGCCATCGGCACGGGGATCGGCACGTTGATGCCCACCATGCCCACCTCGATGCGTTGGGCGAACTCGCGGGCGACATGGCCATCGCGGGTGAAGCAGGCCACACCGTTGCCGTATTCATGGGCATTGACCAGGGCCACCGCCTGCGCGAAGTCCTTCACGCGCACGCAGCACAGCACCGGGCCGAAGATCTCCTCGCGGTAGATCTTCATCTGCGGGGTCACCCGGTCGAACAACGTGCCGCCCAGCCAGAAGCCGTTTTCGTGGCCACTCACCGTGTAGCCGCGGCCATCCACCACGAGCTGCGCGCCCTCGCGCACGCCCTGGGCGATGTAACCCTCGATGCGCTCGAGCGCCTGCTTCGTGACGATGGGGCCCATCTCGGCATCGAGCTCCATGCCGTTCTTGATCTTGAGCTGCTTCGTGCGCTCGGCCAGCCGGGGCACGATCCGGTCGCCCACCTCGCCGACCAGCACCGCCACCGAAATCGCCATGCAGCGCTCGCCCGCGGAGCCGTAAGCCGCGCCGATCAGGGCGTCCACCGCCTGGTCGAGGTCCGCGTCGGGCATCACCACCATGTGGTTCTTGGCACCGCCCAGCGCCTGCACGCGCTTGCCGTGGCGGGCGCCGGTCTCGTAGATGTATTGCGCAATGGGCGTGGAGCCCACGAAGCTCAGTGCCTTCACGTCCGGATGCGCCAGCAGCGCATCGACCGCCACCTTGTCGCCTTGCACCACGTTGAACACGCCGTCGGGCAGACCGGCCTGCCGGAGCAGTTCGGCCATGAAGAGCGAGGGCGAGGGGTCGCGCTCGCTGGGCTTGAGCACGAAGCTGTTGCCGCAGGCGATCGCCACCGGGAACATCCAGCACGGCACCATGCAGGGGAAGTTGAACGGCGTGATGCCCGCCACCACGCCCAGGGGCTGGCGCATGGTCCAGTTGTCGATGCCGGTGGACACCTGCTCGGTGTAATCGCCCTTGAGCAGTTGCGGGATGCCGCAGGCGAATTCGACGATCTCGATGCCGCGCGTGACCTCGCCCTGCGCGTCGGTGAACACCTTGCCGTGCTCGGCGGTGATCATCGCGGCCAGCGTGTCGCGGTGCTGGTTGAGCAGTTCGAGGAACTTGAACAGCACGCGCGCACGGCGGATCGGCGGGGTGGCCGCCCAGCCGGGGAAGGCCGCCTGCGCTGCGGCCACCGCGGCGTTCACGTCCTCGGGGCCGGCCAGCACCACCTCGCGCGCCACCGTGCCCGAGGCCGGGTGGTAGACGCTCTGGGTGCGGCCGCTCGTGCCGGGCGTGAGACGGCCGGCGATCCAGTGGGCCACGGTGGTGGAAAGTTGCAGGTCGGGGGCGCCCATGTCGTTCTCCTGAAGGGTCGGCGATGCACCCAGTCTAGGCCGCCACTGCGGGCCTTCCAAGCGCTGGCGGCTGACCACATTGTTCATTAGCATGAACAATCACCACCAACACCGTGAGATCAATCATGCTGGGCGAGCGCATCGAGGCCCTGTGGGGCCATGTCCATGCCCTGGGCGAACTGGCCGAGCAGGGCAGCTACACCGCGGCTGCGCGCCGCCTGGGCATCTCCAAGGCGGCGATGAGCCAGCGCATTGCCGAACTCGAGCGGGCCGCCGGCGTGCCGCTGGTGCAGCGCACCACGCGCTCGGTGCGCCTGACCGAGGCGGGCCAGCAGCTCGTGGATGCCACGCGCGAGGCCTATGCGCAGATCGAGCGCGGCTTTGCCAACGTGCGCGACCTGGCCGGTGCCCCGCGCGGCCTGGTGCGCCTGAGTGCGCCGGTGGCGCTGGGGCGCCAGCAGATCGTGCCGCGGCTGCCTGAGTTCCTGCGCCGCCATCCGCAGGTGCGCATCGAGATGGACCTCTCCGACCGCCTGGTCTCGCTGGCTCAGGAAGGCTTCGACCTGGCGGTGCGCCACACCGCCGCTCCCCCCGACACCCATGTGGCCTGGACCCTGTGCGAGACACGCTCCTGGCTGGTGGCCAGCCGGGCCTACCTGCGCCGGCGCGGCACGCCCGCTCATCCGCAGGACCTGGTCGCGCACGACTGCCTGGCCTATCCCCGCCCGGGCGAGACGACCACCTGGTCGTTCGAATCGGCCGACGGCCAGCGCGTGACCGTGCCGGTGCGGGGGGCCTTCGCGGCCAACAACAGCGAGGTGCTGCGCGAGGCGGTGCTGGGCGGGTTGGGCCTGGCGGTGCTGCCCGACTTCAGCGCCCAGGCTGCGCTGCGCGGCGGCCGCCTCGTGGCCGTGCTGCCGCGCTGGCGGCCGGTGGGGGCCTTTGGCGAGCGGCTCTATGCGATCCGTCCTTACAGCCCGGTGGTGCCGCGCGCCGTGCAGGCCCTGGTGGCCTACCTGCGCGACACCCTGGCCGCAGGCTTTGCGCCTTGACCATCGCCAAGGCTGGCCGCGGCCCGGGCGGAGCTTGGCGAAAAAAACGCCCACCGCGTGGGTGGGCGAGGAAGTCCTGTGAAGGACGTCGTTGGGAGACTGTGAACTGGCCCGCCGTGCGACACCTCGAGGGCGCCTGTGCGGCGGCGGCGACTTCTTGGTGTCAGCCCCGTGTGACAGCACCCAGCCACTGTACCGCCTCTGTCGTGAGGCCCCCATCCCTCAGAAGGGGGAAGCAGGGGGGCAACGGCAAGCTGCGTATGATCTTGATGCCCATCAAGTCCGCCCCGTCGCGGTGATGAGAAGCTTGCAACATTCCCTCTCAGGAGCGTTTCGATGAAGATCCTCGTTGCCGTCGACGGCAGTGCCTACACCAAGCGCATGCTGGGCTATCTGGCTGCGCACGACGAACTGTTCGGCGGCGGGCACGATTACACCGTGCTGACCGCCGTGCCGGCCGTGCCCCCGCGCGCGGCAGCGGTGATCGACAAGGAGACGCTGGCCGAGTACTACGCCGACGAGGCCGAGAAGGTGCTCAAGCCGGTGCGCACCTTCTTCGACAAGCAGGGCCTGAAGGCCAAGACCCTGCACAAGGTCGGCCATCCCGGTGAGGTCATCGCCAAGATGGCGGGCGCTGGCAAGTTCGACCTGGTGGTCATGGGCTCGCACGGCCACGGCACGCTGGGCAACCTCGTGATGGGCTCGGTGGCGACCTACGTGATCGCCCATTGCAAGACGCCGGTGATGCTGGTGCGCTGAGGCCCAGCGCCCGGCCGGGTTCAGTGCTCCGCGGCGTTGGCCGGCGCCGGTCCGCGCAGACCGTCGAAGCAGGTCGACAGCAGGTAGTCGATGATTTGCGCGTCGCTGTGCTGGCCGCCGGCCTTCAGGAAGCCCAGCACCGGATCGCAGGCACGCGCAAACAGGGTGTAGAGCACCACCTCGGGCGGCAGGGCCGGGTTGATCTGGCCATCGGCCTGCGCCGCGACGATCCAGGCCCCCAGCCGGTCGCTCAGCGCGATCAGCCGGTCCATGTAGCCACGGTGGGCGATCAGGGCTTGGCGCAGGCTGGAGTTCTGCGAGGGCAGCGAAGGCATCTCGCCGGCCAGTTGCACCTCCATCGTCCAGCGGGCGGTGGCGCGCAGCTTGTCGATGGGCGCAAGCCCCGCGTCCGCATCCAGCGGCGCGGTGAAGTCCAGCGCCCGTTGCAGCACGCGGATCATCGCCGCGGCCGCCAGTTCTTCCTTGGAGGTGAAGTGCTTGTACAGGCTCGCCTTGGCGATGCCCACATCGGCGGCGACCTCGTCCACCGTCATCACCTCGAAGCCCTTTTCCGCCAGCAGACGGTTGACCGACGAGACGATGGCGTCCTCGCGAGCGCGAAGCACCTGTTCCTTGAACGACATGCGGGCCATAGGCTGCATTGTAGACCTCCCGGCGACGAGACATACCCGATCGTCAAACTTTAACTGATCGGTCGTATGACAAACTAAGAAGTTGAAATTATGAACTGACGAGTTATATTTCCTGCTCGGCGACCGAAGCGTGTGCCCGATGACTTCGGACCCGGCGGGAGGGGCGTTTCTGGATTCCTTTCAGGAGAACCCCATGACTCGATGGCTCAAGTACCTGGTGGCGGCCGCGTCGGTCGCCTTCCTTGCCGCCTGCGGAGGCGGTGACGATGACGAGGACACCACGGCGGCGCCCAGCATTGTCGAGGTCGCCCAGAGCGATGCGAATTTCAGCACCCTGGTGGCCGCGGTGGTCAAGGCCGACTTGGTGGGCACACTCTCGGGCGACACCCAGCTCACCGTCTTTGCGCCCACCAATGCGGCCTTCGACGCGGCGGCCCGCGCCATCGGCCTGGCCGACGGTGCGGCGCTGGTGAACGCCCTGCCGGCCGATGCCCTGGTGAAGATCCTCACCTACCACGTGGTGGCCGGGGACAACCCGTCCACCGCCCTGACGGCCGGCTCTTTGAACACGCTCTACACCTTCGAAGGCAGTCCCGCCGCGCTGGACCTGAGCCTCACCGGCGGCGTGAGGCTCACCGACGAACTCGGGACCACGGCCACCGTCACCACCGCCGACCTCGACGCCCGCAATGGTGTGGTGCACGTCATCGACAAGGTGTTGGTGCCCCCCGGCGTGCTGAACCTCGTGCAGATGGCCCAGCTCAACCCGGCTTTCTCGGTGCTGGTGGAAGCCGTGGTGGAAGCCGGCCTGGTGGACACGCTGTCGGGCGCCGGGCCCTTCACGGTGTTCGCTCCCACGAACGATGCCTTCACGGCGGCCCTCGACGAACTCGACCTCACGAAGGACGAGCTGCTGGCCTCGCCCGATCTGGCGGCCATCCTGACCTATCACGTGGTGGGCGACGAGGTGCGCGCGGCCGAGGTGGCGGCCCTCGTGAGCAGCGGGCCGGCCGATGTGGTGACGCTCCAGGGCGACACCTTCCGCGTGGGCACCGACCTTCTCATCACCGACGGCCGCTCGCGCACCGCCAACCTCGTGGCCACCGACGTGGTGGCCAGCAACGGGGTGATCCATGTCATCGACCGCGTGCTGCTGCCGCCGGTGGCGCCCTGAATCTCCAACCCTCATCCCTCCAAGGAGTATTGCCATGAAGAAGCTGCTGATCGCCACCGCCCTGGGCTTGGGTCTGAGCGCCTCGGCCTGGGCCAAGGACATCGTCGACACCGCGATTGCGGCCGGCTCGTTCAAGACCCTGGTGGCCGCCGTGCAGGCCGCTGGCCTGGTCGAGACGCTCAAGGGCCCGGGGCCGTTCACGGTGTTCGCCCCCACCGACGAGGCCTTCGCGAAGATCCCCAAAGCCCAGCTCGATGCGCTGCTGGCCGACAAGGCCAAGCTGACCGCGGTGCTGACCTACCACGTCGTGCCCGGCAGAGTCATGGCCGCGGACGTCAAGGCCGGCAAGGTCAAGACCGTGCAGGGCCAGGAACTGACTCTCGGTACGACCGGCGGTGTGACGGTGAACAATGCCCGCGTGACGGCCACGGACGTGACCGCGAGCAATGGGGTGATCCATGTGATCGACACGGTGGTGATGCCCCAGTGAACCGACGGGCATCTCCTGGGGCGGGCACACCCCGCCCCGGCTGGGGGCCCGCCGAGGGCGGTCCCGGGGTGTGTCAGACGCCGTAGTGGCTGAACAGATCTTCGACGCGACGCCCCAGCGGGTCCTCGTCGCTGCGGCCATGGTGGGCCGGGGCGGGCACGGTGCCGCCCAGGCAGACCTCCAGCCCGAGCTCGGTGCCCAGGTCGGCGGGGTCGGGTTCATAGACCGGCTCCTGCGGGGCGGGAGCGCGGTTCCACGGGGGCAGCGAGAAGCGGGCCATGGTGCACCTTCCTTGCGGGCACGGCCAACGGGCGGTGCCTTGTCTCATCTCATGTTTCGGCAGTGTGCGCCGGGGCTGAAGCCCGCGATATCCCGAATTGGAGGGGGATGTGGCGACATTTGAACAGCCCGGGCCCTCAGCCGAGGGGGCTCGCGCTGGCTCGTCATGACCCCCAGGGGCCGGGCTCGCCCGCATGCTCGGGCTGCACGCCAGCATGACCCGACTCCACGACATAAACCGCCTGCGTGCCCAGCCGGGCGTCGGCGTGCACCGGGAAGCGCGTGGCGCGGAACTCGGCGCGCGAGCGGTGCGCATCCAGGCTCAGCAGCACGTAGCCGCGCTCGTCGGAGCGCGCATGCCGCAGATCCGGGTTGCTCGAGCGCACCAGACCCTGGGCATAGTCGGGCAGGCCGCGGGTGGTGATCGAGCTGGTGACGAACTCGCTGGCCACCACGGGCGACCGGGGGTCGTTGGGGATCACGCGCAGGTCCGCCGCGACATGGCGATGCACGTCGCCGCCCAGGGCCACGACGTTGCGCACCTGCGCCTCGGCCAGGCCCGACAGCAGCCGCTCGCGCGCGGCCGGATAGCCGTCCCAGGCGTCGGTGTACAGGCGACGGCCCACCGGTGTGCCCACGCCCCAGGGGCTGATCTGGCTGGCCTGGCCAAGCAGCTTCCACTGCCGGGGGCTGTGGGCCAGGCCGTGCTGCAGCCAGCGCTCCTGCTCGAAGCCCAGCATCGTGCGCTGCGGGTCCGACAGCTCCGGGCAGGGCGCGGCCAGGCGCCCGCCCACAGGCCGCTCGGCGCTGGCGCAGGCCTGGGGGGAGCGGTACTGCCGGCCATCGAGCGTCCACAGCTCGGCCAATCGACCCCAGGCATAGCGGTGATGCAGCCGCATCCGCGGCCCCTGGGGCGCCATCCACGGCGCCAGCGGCAGATGCTCGAAATAAGCCTGGTAGGCTGCCGCGCGCAGGGCCAGGAAGGCGGCCGGATCCGGATGCCGCGGGCTGCGCTCGCCGGCGTAATCGTTCTCGACCTCGTGGTCATCCCAGGTCAGCACCCAGGGGTGGGCGGCATGGGCGGCGCGCAAGTCGGGGTCGAGCTTGTACTGGGCATGGTGGCGTCGAAAGCCCGCCAGGGTGGTCGGGCGCGGGCCGTGACGGCGCAGCTGGAAATTCGGGTGGCTGGTCTCGTAGAGGTAGTCGCCCACGAACAGCACGAAGTCCAGATCCTGCCGGGCAATCTCGCGGTGCGCCACGAAATGGCCCTGCTCGTAATGCTGGCAGGAGGCCAGGGCCAGGCGCAGCAGGCCCACCTCGGCATCCTCGGCCGGCGCGGTGCGTGTGCGCCCGACGGGGCTGGTGGCCCCGCCGCAATGAAAGCGGTAGTGGTAGGTGCGAGCGCTGGGCAGGCCCCTCACGTCGACATGGACGGCATGCGAGCGCTCGGGCCCGGTCCACACCTCGCCGCGCTGGCGCACCTGCCGGAAGTGTTCATCGTCGGCAAGCTCCCACTGCAGCTTCAACGCCACCGGGGGCAGGCCGCCGTCGGGCTCCAGCGGCTGCGGAGCCAGCCGGGTCCACAGCACCACGCCATCGGGCCGCGGCATGCCGCTGGCCACGCCCAGCGTGAACGGGTCGTTGGTGAAGCGCGGCGTTTCGGCTCGCGCTTGCACCGGCGCGGCCAAGCGGGCCAGCGCCAAAGCGGCGCCGGCACGCGCAAGCTGCGCGAGGGTGTGGCGGCGGCTGGAGAGGGGGTGCATGGTGCCCTGCATTGTCGCGCCCGGGCCCCTGGATCGGGGTTCAGGGCGCGGGCTCCAGCACCCGGCGTGCCCCGGCCGCCAAGGCCAGACCGACGCGATCGAGCAGGCTGGCGCGCGCGCCGGGTTGGCGTTCGTCGCCCAGCTTCCATTGGTGCCAGTGCAGGGCCACCGGCAGGCGCACCTCGGGGTGCAGCACCTGCAGCTCGCCGCGTTCCAGATGGGCGCGCACCTGCAGTTCCGGGGCCACGCCCACGCCCCAGCCCATCACGGCCGCGCGTACATAGGCGTCGGACGAGGGCACGAAGCGTTCGCGCAAGCGGGGCGCGCGCACCCCGAAGGCACGGCTCACCCACTGCGCCTGCATGTCGTCCTTGCGGTTGAAGACCAGGAAGGGCACGTGCGCGAAGTTGCGCCGGTGCAGGCCCTGCGGCAGTTCGCGCGCGATGAAGGCCGGGCTGGCCACCGCCACGTAGGGCATCACGCCCAGGGGGGTGACACGGCAGCCCTGCAAGGCCCGGCGCACCGTGCTCACGCAGCCCAGCACCGCGCCCTGGCGCAACCAGTCGTGGGTGAAGTCCTGGTCGTCCACCACCAGCTCCAGCGAGACGCCCTCGTGCACCAGCGCATCCAGCGCCGGCGACACC
>NZ_JBKBVU010000275.1:0-3108 GCF_046289365.1 Caldimonas sp.
ATACAGCATGGCCGCCAGCAGCGCCGAGGCGGGCACGGTGATCACCCAGGCCGCGGCGATCTTCACCAGCTCGGAACGTTTGACCAGCTCTTCGCGATAGACCTTGCGCAGCGTCTTGCGCTCGAACTTGGTCAGCTCGGTGCCGATCGTGCGGCGCTTGAGCTGCGCGAGCATGTCGCGTTTCTTCTCGACGCTGGCGCGCGAGAACTCCTCGAGGTAGCGCTCGAGCACGCCGTCCGGGGCATCCGCGTGCTGGCTGCGGATGAACTCCAGGGCATGGGCCTGGCGCCGCTGCAGGTGCTCACGCAGGAAGCCCACGCCGAACACCGCTCCCACGGCGATGTGGGTGGAGCTCACCGGCAGGCCCAGTTGCGAGGCCACGATCACGGTCAGGGCTGCCGACATCGCGATGCAGAAGGCCCGGATCTGGTCGAGCTCGGTGATCTCGCTGCCCACCTTGCGGATCAGCTTGGGGCCGTAGAGCAGCAGGCCCAGCGAGATGCCTGCCGCGCCGACGATCATCACCCACAGCGGGATGCTGGCCTGCCCGGAGACTGCGCCGGTGCGCACCGCTTCGGCGATGGCCGCCAGCGGGCCGACGGCGTTGGCCACGTCATTGGCGCCATGGGCGAAGCTCAGCAGGGCCGCGCCGCAGATCAGCGGCAGGGTGAACAGCGAGTTGATGCCCTCGCGGGTGTTGGGCAGCATTGTGGCGCGCACCTGCACCCACTGCCGCACCAGGCCCCAGGCGGCCAGGCCCAGGCCGGCACCGATCGCCAGGGCCAGCGGGAAATCCACCTTCCACACGCGACTGAGGCCCTTGAGCATCAGGTAGGACGAGAAGGCCCAGGTCATGAGGCCGATCAGCACCGGCACGGTGCGCCGCGCTGCGCCGACCATGTCGTCACGAAAGACGATGCTGTGCTTGATCCAGTAAAGGAAGGCGGCGGCGATCAGCCCGCCCAGCACCGGCGAGATGACCCAGCTCGCGGCGATCTCGCCCAGCTGGGCCCAGTTGGCCGCCTTCACGCCGCCGGCGGCCACCCCGGCCCCCAGCACCGCGCCGATGACGGAATGCGTGGTGGACACCGGCGCGCCCACGGCCGTGGCCACGTTCAGCCAGATCGCGCCGGCCAGCAGCGAGGCCGTCATCAGCCACAGGAAGCGGTCGGTGCCCCCGATGGCCTCGGGGCGGATGATGCCCTTCTGGATCGTGTTGACCACGTCGCCGCCGGCGATCAGCGCGCCGGCGGCTTCGAAGACGGCGGCGATGAGGAGCGCGCCCACCATCGAGATGGCGCGCGAGCCCACGGCCGGGCCGACGTTGTTGGCCACGTCGTTGGCGCCGATGTTCATCGCCATGTAGCCGCCGATCACGCTGGCGGCCACCAGCAAGGTGGCATGGGGGCCGCTCACCCCCAGAGACAGGCTGGTGTAGAGCAAGATGCCCACAGCAAAGAGCAGGCCTACCCCCAGCCGGAAGGAGTCGTTGCGGCCACGGCGGGTGGCCTTCTCGATCTTGGCGATGTTCTTGAATTCCATGTCGCAGGGCCCGGCAGACGGGCAGATGACGCCACGATGACGGTTTCGTGACAGGCGCGATTCTCGCTGAAGCACCAGGCTCCCCCTGCCGTTCGGGGCAGAGGGGCCCGGGGCCGGGCGGCCACCGGCCCCCCCACGGCGGCGGCGCAGGCGCGTACCATCACGGCTTTTCACCGGGCCTCGTTTCGCTGTGCAGTCCGGCATGGCCGGGGACCGGCCCGCCACGCCATGACCGAACCCATCCCGAAGAAAAAGAGCGAGCGCACGCTCAGCGCCATCGTCAACACTGCGCTGGAGCTGGCGATCACCCAGGGGCTGTCCAGCATGTCGCTGGGCGAGGTGGCCAAGCGCCTGGGCATCAGCAAGAGCGGGGTGTTCGTGCGTACCGGCTCGGTGGAGAACCTGCAGGACCTGGTGCTGGCACGCTACGAGCAGCTCTTTGCCGAGCACGTCTTCCTGCCGGCGTTGCAGGCCCCGCGCGGCCTGCCCCGGCTGGACCGCATCATGGAGCTGTGGATTGGCCGCGGCGTGGGCCGCCGGTCCATGGCCGGCTCGCTGCATGCGGTGGCGGCTTTCGACCTGCACCCGATGGAGTCGCCGCTGCGCAAAAAGGTGCGCGCCGGGGTGGCGCGCTGGCGCAAGACCCTGGCGCGCACGGTCTTGCAGGCCATCGAGGAGGGGCATCTGCGCCCCGAGACCGAGCCGGCCCAACTCGTGTGGGAGATGAACACGCTGATGCTTGGCTACTTCCACGACCTGCATTTCCTGCGCGAGCGCAAGGCCGCCGAGCGCACCTGGGACGCCTACCAACGACTGATTTCGACGTACAAGTGCCAGTGAAACCGCGCACTTAGGGAATGTGAGTGTTCGCTGGCGTGGTCCGCTGCGCACAATTGGTGCCATGACTTTGGGCACTGCTTTTGGTTCTTTGCTCGATGCGCCGGACGAGCAGGCCGCTGCGCCGCGCACCGCCTTGGTGTTGATGGGGGGCGGGGCCCGCACGGCCTACCAGGTCGGGGTGTTGCAGGGGCTGGCCGAATTGCTGGGCTCGCCCACCGGGGGCTGGTTCGACATCCTGGTGGGCACGTCGGCCGGCGCGCTGAACGCCGCCTGCCTGGCCGACCAAGCGCCGGTGGGGGCGGTGGCGGTGGATCGACTGGCGCGCTTGTGGACGGGCTTGCACGCCGATCAGGTCTACCGGGTCCAGCCGTGGCGGATGACGCCGGGGATGCGCTGGGCCGGCCTGATCTCGCCGGCGTGGTTGTTGCGTCGGCTGCCGCGCTGGCTGCTCGACCCGGCACCGCTGGCGGCCTTGCTCGGCCGGGTGGTGCGCCCTGCACGCATTGCGCAGGCCTTGGCCCAGGGGCACTTGCAGGCCTGGGCCGTGACTGCCTCCAGTTACACCAGTGGATTGCACTGGACTTTTTTCCAAACCGGCGAGCGCTGGCGTCGGCCGGCGTGGCGGCGCCCCGGCCGCCGCGCGGGCTCGCAAGTCATCGGGCCCAAGCACCTGCTGGCGTAGACGGCCCTCCCTTCCCTGTTTCCCGCCGTGCCCCTGGAGGTGGA
>NZ_JBKBVU010000053.1:0-18392 GCF_046289365.1 Caldimonas sp.
TTGCCGGTGTTGTGGTGCGTGGCGTGCTTGATGCGGTAGATGGCCGGGTCGCGCAGGTTGATGTTGGGCGAGGCCATGTCGATCTTGGCGCGCAGCACCATCGCCCCGTCGGGAAACCGGCCGGCGCGCATCTCCCGGAAGCGCTCGAGGCTTTCCTGGGGCGGGCGGTTGCGGTAGGGGCTGTCGATGCCCGGCTCGGTGAGCGTGCCGCGGTTGGCGCGCATCTGCTCGGGCGTCTGTTCGTCCACGTAGGCGTGGCCGGTCTCGATCAGGTGCTCGGCCGCGCGGTACATGAAGTCGAAGTAGTTGCTGGCGTAGTAGAGGTGGCTGGTGCCGTGGGCGTCCCAGCTCCAGCCGAGCCAGCGCACCGCATCGACGATGGCGTCGACGTACTCCTGCTCCTCCTTCTCGGGATTAGTGTCGTCGAAGCGCATGTGGCACACGCCGCCATACTCCTGCGCCAGGCTGAAGTTCAGCCAAATGCTCTTGGCGTGGCCCACGTGCAGGTAGCCGTTGGGCTCGGGCGGGAAGCGCATGCGCACCCGCGCCGGGTCGACCCCGCCGCGCTCCTGGTGGGCGCCGTCACCGGGGCCACCGGCCCAGCGGCGGCCGTGGTAGCGGCCCTGGAGCAGGTCGCGCTCGATCACCTGGCGCAGGAAGTTGCTGACTTTGGTCTCGTCTTTCGGGGCAGGGGCCGACATGGGGCAGGTGTGTGACTCGGTGTGACTGAACAGTCATTCTATCGAGCGGCTTCCCCCATCAGAGGGGGGGTGGATCCCCCTTTTGGTCGAGGCGCAGCCGGCGGCTGCGGCTTAGAGTCTCTGGGTGGACACACGACAGAGGTGCGCCATGGAAGAGCAGGACTTCGACAAGCAACTCACTGACACCCGGGGCGAGGTGATGGCCCTGTGGGCCGGGGTGGTGGGCCTGGTGCTGGTGGCCGCCCTGGGACTCGTGCTGATCGGCCTTCAGGTCCCGTGGTGAGTTCGTGCTCTCGGTTCGGGCCTGTGGCTGGGCCGATGCCCGTGCGCCCGGCCGGGCTCTATTGTTTGCAATTGCTTGCAAGGTAAAAAAAAGCGAATTCGGACCACCAAAGCGCCGGACGGTGCGTTAATTTGGCGAAGGCCCACCCGGAAGAAGGGCCGAAGGAGTAACGCTATGAACCGACGCACCGTCTTTGCCAACCTGGCCCTTGCGGCGACCGCCCTGGGCGCCGCCGCCCCGGCCCATGCCGACAAGGTTTACTGGTCCATCGGCATCAGCTCGCCCGGCGTGACGACCACCGTGTCCAACGCCCGCCCGATCTACCACGTCCCGCCGCCGGCGGTGGTCTATCCGCCGGTGGTCTACCACGCCCCCACCGTGGTCTACCCGGCGCCCGCGGTGGTCTACCGCCCGGCTCCGGTGGTCGTGCATCCCGCCCCGGTGGTGGTCTATCCCCACCCGCACGCCCATTGGAAGGAGCACAAGCACTGGCGGCGCCACCATCGAGAGTGGGAGCGGGCGCACTACGGTCGCCATCGCCACAACGATTGATTCCAGCCGCGGCTGGTCCGTCACATCGCCTTGAAGCGGTGGGCGTCGACGAGGAAGGTTTCAGGCGGCGGTCATGCACGCCCAGGTCCGGCGGCCTTGCCTTGAAGAAAACCGGCCTGGCCGACCAGCAGCAAGGCCAGCCCCAGGCTCAGCACGACGCCGAGGAGGCGACGCAGCCAGGGCATCGGCTCAACGGCGGCGGCCGCCCAGCAGCCCGCCCAGCACGCCGCGGATGATCTCGCGGCCCACGCTGCTGCCGATGGAGCGGGCGGCCGACTTGGCCAGGGCATCCACGACGCCCTCACGCCGGCCGCCGCGCGGGCCGGTGGAGCCGAACAGCACGTCGCTCAGGCTGCCGAGCACGCCGCCTCCGGCGCTGGACGACGCCGGGGCCGCCTCGGACTGGGCCCGCTCAGCCCCCGCCTGGGCACGGGCCTTGAGGTGCTCGTAGGCCGACTCGCGGTCTTGGACCTTCTCGTACACCCCGGCCACCAGCGAACGCTGGATGAGGGTGCGCCGCTGCTCGGGCGTGATGGGCCCGATCTGGCTGCCCGGCGGCAGCACGAAGACGCGCTCGGTCATGCTCGGGCGTCCCTTCTCGTCGAGGAAGCTGACCAGGGCCTCGCCCACGGCCAGTTCGGTGATGGCGGTCTCGAGGTCGAGCGCGGGGTTGGCGCGCATCGTGCTGGCGGCGGCCTTCACGGCCTTCTGGTCGCGCGGGGTGAAGGCGCGCAGCGCATGCTGCACCCGGTTGCCGAGCTGGGCCAGCACGGTGTCGGGCACGTCCAGCGGGTTCTGCGTCACGAAATACACCCCCACCCCCTTGGAGCGCACCAGGCGCACCACCAGCTCGATGCGCTCGATCAGGGCCTTGGGCGCATCCTTGAAGAGCAGGTGGGCCTCGTCGAAGAAGAACACCAGCTTGGGCTTGTCCAGATCGCCCACCTCGGGCAGGGTGTCGAAGAGTTCCGACAGCATCCACAGCAGGAAGGTGGCGTACAGCCGCGGGGCATTCATCAGCCGGTCGGCTGCCAGGATGTTGATGACGCCCTGGCCGCCCTCGGTCTGCATGAAGTCGCCGATGTCGAGCATGGGCTCGCCGAAGAAGCGGTCGCCGCCCTGTTCCTCGATGCGCAGCAGACCGCGCTGGATGGCGCCCACGCTGGCGGCGCTGATGTTGCCGTATTCGGTGGTGAACTGCCTGGCGTTATCGCCCACGAACTGCAGCATCGACCGCAGGTCCTTCAGATCCAGCAGCAGCAACTGGTTGTCGTCGGCGATCTTGAACACCAGCGTGAGCACACCTTGCTGCGTTTCGTTCAGCTCGAGCATGCGCCCCAGTAGCAACGGGCCCATGTCGCTGACGGTGGCACGCACCGGGTGGCCCTGTTCACCGAACACGTCCCACAGCGTGGTGGGGCACATCCAGGGCTCGGGCGCGCTCAGGCCCCGGTCGGCCAGGATCTTCGCCACCTTCTCGGGCAGGCTGCCACGCTGAGAGATGCCGGTGAGGTCGCCCTTGACGTCGGCCATGAAGACCGGCACGCCGATCTTCGAGAAATTCTCGGCCAGGGTCTGCAGGGTGATGGTCTTGCCGGTGCCGGTGGCCCCGGTGATCAGGCCATGGCGGTTGGCCAGGGCGGGCAGCAGGTGGCATTGGATGTCACCGCGCTGGGCGATCAGGAGAGGGTCGGCCATGGCAGTAAGGGGGGAGGGTGGCACAAGTAAAATCGCAGTCTATCCAACAAATCCACATTGCAGGCGCCGTGCCGGCGGTCTTTCCCGCCCGCGCCGCCTTCCAGGAGCATTCCGATCATGGCCGGACATTCCAAATGGGCCAACATCCAACACCGCAAAAGCCGCCAGGACGAAAAACGCGGCAAGGTCTGGACCCGCGTGATCCGCGAGATCATGGTGGCCGCCCGCCAGGGCGGCGGTGACCTGAGCGCCAACCCGCGGCTGCGCCTGGCCGTCGAGAAGGCCAAGGCGGCGAACATGCCTGCCGACACGATCAAGCGCAACATCGACAAGGCCACCGGCAACCTCGAGGGCGTGCAATACGAGGAGATCCGCTACGAGGGCTATGGCATCGGCGGTGCGGCGGTCATCGTCGATTGCATGACCGACAACCGCGTGCGCACGGTGGCCGAGGTACGGCACGCCTTCAGCAAGCATGGCGGCAACCTGGGCACCGAAGGGTCGGTGGCCTTCCAGTTCAAGCATTGCGGCCAGTTCGTGTTTGCCCCCGGCACCAGCGAGGACAAGGTGATGGAAGTGGCCCTGGAAGCCGGCGCCGAGGACGTGCTCACCGATGACGACGGCAGCATCGAGGTGCTGTGCGCACCGGCCGACTTCGAGGCCGTCCAGCAGGCTCTGCAGGCCGCCGGGCTGCAGGCTGAGGTCGCCGAGGTCACGATGCGGGCCGAGAACACCGTCGCCCTGCAAGGCGAAGACGCCGCGCGCATGCGCAAGCTGCTGGACGTGCTCGAGGATCTCGACGACGTCCAGGAGGTTTACCACAACGCCGAGATCAACGACTGATCCCGGACCACACGGACACCCCGAATGAAAGTTCTCGTCATCGGCGCCGGCGGCCGCGAGCATGCCCTGGCCTGGAAGCTGGCCCAGTCGGCGCGCGTGCAGACCGTCTATGTGGCCCCGGGCAATGGCGGCACGGCGCTGGACAAGCGCTTGCGCAACGTGCCGATCACCGACATCGCCGCGCTGGCCGACTTTGCCCAGTCTGAGAAGATCGCCCTGACGGTGGTCGGCCCCGAGGCCCCCTTGGCGGCCGGGGTGGTCGATGCCTTCCGCGCGCGCGGCCTGCGCATCTTCGGCCCCACGCAGGCGGCCGCCCAGCTCGAAAGCTCCAAGGCCTTCGCCAAGGATTTCATGAAGCGCCACGGCATCCCCACGGCGGCGTACGAGACCTTCAGCGACCCGGCGGCAGCCCATGCCTATGTGGACCGCCTGGGCGCGCCCATCGTGATCAAGGCCGATGGGCTGGCTGCCGGCAAGGGGGTGGTCGTGGCCATGACCCTGGCCGAGGCCCATGAGGCGGTGGATTGGATGCTGCTCGACAACAGGCTCGGCGTGCAGCACAACGCCGGCGGAGCCCGTGTCGTGATCGAGGAGTTCCTGCAGGGCGAGGAAGCCAGCTTCATCGTGCTGTGCGACGGCAGGAACGTGCTGCCGCTGGCCACCAGCCAGGACCACAAGCGCCTGCTCGATGCCGATGCCGGCCCCAACACCGGCGGCATGGGCGCGTACTCGCCCGCCCCGGTGGTCACGCCCAATGTGCATGCCCGCGTGATGCAAGAGATCATCGGGCCCACCATCGCCGGCATGGCCAGGGACGGCATCCCCTTCACCGGGTTTTTGTACGCGGGCCTGATGATCGATGCCGAGGGGCGCGCCAGGACGCTGGAGTTCAACTGCCGCATGGGCGACCCGGAGACCCAGCCCATCATGATGCGCCTGCGCAGCGACCTGCTGGAGGTGCTGCTGGCGGCCACCGACGGCACGCTCGACAAGGTCGAACTCGATTGGGACCGGCGTGTCGCCCTGGGCGTGGTGATGGCTGCCCACGGCTATCCGCTGAACCCGCGCAAAGGCGATGCCGTCGAGGGGCTGCCGCCCGAGGCTCCCGACGCCATGGTCTTCCATGCTGGCACCACGGTGGATGCCGACGGCCGGGTGCGGACCTCCGGTGGCCGGGTGCTGTGCGTCACGGCGCTGGGCGATTCCGTCAAGGCGGCCCAGCAGCGGGCCTATGAGGCCTTGCGGGGCATCCGCTTCGACGGGATGCAATATCGCAGCGACATCGGCTTTCGGGCCATCAGGCGGTGAGCGGGATGGACATCGCGGCCGTACGCCGATACCTGCTGGCATTGCAGGACCGCATCGTCACGGCTCTGGAGGCGGCCGACGGCCAGGCCTTCGTGCGCGACGCCTGGACGCGCCCTCCCGGCGAGCGTCTGCAGGGTGATGGCCTGACACGCCTGGTGGAGGAGGGCGGTCTCTTCGAGCGTGGAGGCTGCAACTTCTCACACGTGCGCGGCCCGCACTTGCCCCCTTCGGCGACGCAGCACCGCCCCGAGCTCACCGGTGCTGCGTTCGAGGCCCTGGGCGTGTCCCTGGTGCTGCACCCGCACAACCCCTATGTGCCGACCGTGCACATGAACGTGCGCATGCTCGCGGCCCTGCCCGAAGGAGCCGAGCCCGTCACCTGGTTCGGTGGTGGCATGGATCTGACGCCCTACTACGGCTTCGAGGAGGACGCGGTGCATTTCCACCGCACCTGCCGCGAGGCCCTGGCCCCCTTCGGCGACGACAAGTACCCGCGCTTCAAGCGCTGGTGCGACGACTACTTCTTTCTGAAACACCGCAACGAGCCGCGCGGCATCGGCGGCATCTTCTACGACGACTTCAACGAAGGCGGTTTCGACGCCGGCTTTGCGATCACGCGGGCCGTGGGCGACGCCTTTCTGGGCGCCTACCTGCCCATCGTCGAGCGACGCCGGGGCCTGCCCTACGGCCAGCGGGAGCGTGACTTCCAGGCCTACCGCCGCGGGCGCTATGTCGAGTTCAACCTGGTCTGGGACCGGGGCACCCACTTCGGCCTGCAGTCGGGCGGGCGCACCGAGTCCATCTTGATGTCGATGCCGCCGCTGGCGCAATGGCGCTATCGCTGGGCACCCGAACCGGGCACGCCCGAGGCGCGCCTGTACAGCGATTTCCTCGTGCCGCGCGACTGGGCCTGAACACCATGGACGCCCGGCGCGTGGGGCTCTTCGGCGGCAGTTTCGATCCCGTGCACAATGGGCACGTGGCGCTGGCCCGCCTGGCGCTCGCCCACCTGGCGCTGGACCGGGTGGTGTGGATCCCCGTGGGCCATCCCTGGCAAAAGGCCCGCCGGCTCGCACCGGCCGATCACCGCTTGGCCATGGTGCGCGCGGCAGTGGCCGACGAACCGCGCTTCTTGGTGGACGACTGCGAGATCCGCCGTCCGGGTCCGAGCTACACCCTGGAGACCGTGCACGAGCTGCGCGCGCGCTGGCCCGGGGTGCAAGAGTGGTTCCTCCTGCTGGGGGAGGACCAGTACGCCGGCCTGCCCACCTGGCATGGCTGGCAGGACCTGGTGCAGTGCGTCACGCTGGCCGTGGCGGCACGTGATGCCCGCGTGCCGGTGCCCACCGGGGCGCTGCGAGCGGTGCCCCACCGCCTCGAGGTCCTGCCCTTGCCGACCTGGCCCGTCTCCTCGACCCTGGTGCGGCAACGCTTGGCGGCAGGCCAGGACGTGGACGCCCTGGTCCCCCCCGCGGTGGCACGCTATATTGCTTGCCATCGCCTCTATCTCACCGACTGACACGCCGAACTGCCCCCCCTCAATGGACATCCGCAAACTGCAACGCGCCATCGTCGATGGCCTGGAAGACGTCAAGGCCCAGGACATCGTGGTCTTCAACACCGAACATCTCTCGCCGCTCTTCGAGCGGGTGATCGTGGCCTCGGGCACCTCCAACCGCCAGACCAAGGCCCTGGCCGCCAGCGTGCGCGAGGAGGTCAAGAAGCAGGGCTTCCCCGTGATGCGCACCGAGGGTGAAGACAATGGCGAGTGGATCATCGTCGACTGCGGGGCGGCCGTGGCCCACATCATGCAGCCGGCCATCCGCCAGTACTACAACCTCGAGGAGATCTGGGGTGACAAGCCCGTGAGGCTCAAGCTTGGCGGGACCAAGGCCCTGCCCAAGGCCAGCGAACCCGAGGGGCCGGCGCCGGCCGGGAAGGCGGCTGCCGCGAAGAAGGCCCCCGCAGCGAAGAAGGCGCCCGCTGCGAAGAAGGCCCCCGCTGCGAAGAAAGTGCCCGCCAAGAAGGTCGCCGAGAAGACGGCGGCCAAGACCGTGGCGAAGGCCCCGGCGGCCAAGAAGGCGGCCGGCAGGACGACACGCACCAGCGGCACCGTCTCACGCAGCACGCCGGCCCGCTCCAGCCCGGGCCAGCCGGCCGCCCCCCGGACGGCGGCCAAGAAGGTCGTCACGAAGACCGCGGCCGCCAAGGCGCCCGCGAAGAAGGTGGCCCCGCGCAGGAAGGCATGAAGCTCGTCGTCGTCGCGGTCGGCCAGCGCATGCCGGGCTGGGCCGAGACGGCGTATGAGGACTACGCCCGGCGCTTCCCGCCCGAGCTGCGTCTGGAGCTCAAGGCCGTCAAGACCGAACCCCGCGGCTCCAGGACGGTCCAGACCCTGCTGGCCGCCGAGCGATCGCGCATCGAGGCGGCCTGCCCCAGGGGCGCGCGCACCGTGGCGCTCGACGAGCGCGGCGACCGGCTCACCACCCAGCAACTGTGCGCACGCCTGAAGGCCTGGATGCACGACGGCCGCGATGTGGCCCTGCTGATCGGCGGGCCCGACGGGCTGGACCCGGCCCTGCGCGACGCCGCCGACGAGCGCATCCGGCTGTCCGATCTGACCTTGCCGCATGCCATGGTGCGCGTGCTGCTGGCCGAACAGCTCTACCGCGCCTGGTCGCTGATGGTGGGTCACCCGTACCATCGGGAATGAGCATCGATCCCCGCATGAAAGCCGACTTCATCTACCTGGCTTCTCAGAGCCCCCGCCGCCGCCAGTTGCTCGACCAGATCGGCGTGCCCCACGAACTCCTGCTGCCCGACGCGGACGAGGACGCCGAGGCCCTCGAAGCCGTGCGTGCGGGGGAGTCTGCGCTCGACTACGTGCAGCGTGTCACCCGTGCCAAGCTCGAGGCCGCACTCGCGCGCCTGGCGCGCCGCGCCTTGCCTGCCGCGCCGGTGCTGTGCGCCGACACCACGGTGGCCCTGGGGCGGCGCATCCTGGGCAAGCCGGCCGACGCCGCGCAGGCGCGTGAGATGCTGATGGCCCTGTCCGGACACGAGCACCGGGTGCTGACGGCCGTGGCCGTGGGGCTGGGACACCGGCGCGAACTGCTGCTCAATGTCTCGCGTGTGCGCTTCATGCCCCTGGCGCCCGATCAGATCGACCACTACGTGGCCAGCGGCGAACCCGTGGGCAAGGCCGGGGCCTACGCCATCCAGAGCCGCGCAGCCTTGTGGATCGACCGCATCGTCGGCAGCTACTCCAGTATCATGGGGCTGCCCCTGCACGAGACCGGCCTGCTGCTGCAGCGCTTCGGCGTGCGTTTCTGACGTGAACGGCTCGAGCGCTGCATGCAAGACATCCTGATCAACTGGTCCCCTCAGGAAACCCGTGTGGCCATCGTCGAGAACGGGGCTGTGCAGGAGCTGCACATCGAACGCACGCTCGAGCGCGGCCTGGTGGGCAACATCTACACCGGCAAGGTCGCCCGCGTGCTGCCGGGCATGCAGTCGGCCTTCATCGACATCGGTCTGGAGCGCGCCGCCTTCTTGCACGTGGGCGACCTGGTCCATCGCAACGGCAACGGCGACGGTCAAGCTTCCACACCGATCGAGAAGCTGGTTTACGAAGGCCAGAGCCTCACGGTGCAGGTGATCAAGGACCCGATCGGCACCAAGGGCGCACGCCTGTCGGCGCAGATCAGCATCGCTGGCCGGCTGCTGGTGTACCTGCCCCACGACGACCACATCGGCATCTCGCAGAAGATCGGCTCGCCGGAGCTGCGCGAGCAGTTGCGCGCGCGCATGGCCCGGCTGGTTGGTCAACCCCAGGACGGCGGCGGTGGGGGATTCATCCTGCGCACCAACGCGGAAGACGCCACCGACGAGGAGCTGGCGGCCGACATCGCCTATCTGCGCAAGACCTGGAGCGGCGTGCGCGAGCGCTCGTTCAAGAGCCCGCCCGGGACCTTGCTCTACGAGGACCTCAACCTCGCGCAGCGGGTGTTGCGCGATCTCGCCGGCGAGGACACCCAGTCCATCCGCATCGATTCGCGCATGCAGTTCGAGGCCTTGCAGGCCTTCGGCCGCGAGTTCACGCCCGGGGCGGTGCACAAGCTCGAGCACTATCCGGGCGAACGGCCCATCTTCGACCTCTACAACATCGACCAGGAGATCGAGCGCGCACTGGCGCGGCGCGTGGATCTCAAGTCCGGTGGCTACCTCATCATCGACCAGACCGAGGCTTTGACGACCATCGATGTCAACACCGGCGGCTATGTCGGCGCGCGCAATTTCGACGACACCATCTTCAAGACCAACCTCGAGGCGGCCCAGGCCATTGCGCGGCAACTGCGCCTGCGCAATCTGGGCGGCATCATCATCATCGACTTCATCGACATGGTGCGCGAGGAGCACCAGGAGGCGGTGCTCGCCGAACTGCGGCGCCAGCTCGCGCGAGACCGTGTCAAGATGACGGTGAGCGGGTTCACGCAACTGGGCCTGGTCGAGATGACGCGCAAGCGCACCCGCGAATCGCTGGCCCACATGCTGTGCGAGCCCTGTCCCACCTGCCAGGGCAAGGGCTCGGTCAAGACGCCGCGCAGCGTGTGCTACGACATCTTGCGCGAGATCCTGCGCGAGGCGCGCCAGTTCAATCCCAAGGAGTTCCGCGTGGTGGCCAGTGCAGCCGTGGTCGAAATGCTGCTGGACGAGGAAAGCCAGCACTTGGCCGGCCTGAGCGACTTCATCGGCAAGCCCATCTCGCTGCGCACCGAGCCCACGCTGTCGCCCGAGCAGTACGACATCGTGCTGCTGTGAGTGGCCTCACCCCTTGCTTCGAGGCACCCGCCCCATCAGGTAGAACTCATCATTGGGCCTCAGGCTGATCAGGTTGGCCATGCGGTTGGACAGACCGAACAGCGCGGTGATCGCGCCGATGTCCCAGATGTCCTCGTCCGAGAAGCCATGGGCGTGCAGCGCCGCGAAGTCGGCCTCGACCACCTCGTGCGAACGCAGGCAGACCTTGAGGGCAAAGTCCAGCATGGCCTGCTGGCGCGGGCTCAGGTCGGCCTTGCGGTGGTTCACCGCGACCTGGTCGGCCAGCAGGGGCTGCTTCTCGTACACACGCAGGATGGCACCGTGAGCGACTACGCAGTACAGACAGCGGTTCGCGCCGCTCGTGGCCACCACGATTATCTCTTTCTCGCCCTTGGAGAGCCCCGACTCGCGCAGCATCAGCGCGTCGTGGTAGGCGAGGAAGGCTCGGCATTCGTCGGGACGGTGCGCCAGCGCCAGGAAGACGTTGGGCACGAACCCGGCCTTGTCCTGGACTTCCAGAAAGCGTTGGCGCAGGTCCTCGGGCACGTCGACGAGTTCGGGCACGGGGTAGCGGCTGATCGGGGCAAGGGCCATGATGGGGCAGGGATGCGGGGACACAGCGCCATTATCGGGAGCGCCCGGACGCAGTCTCCCCCGGGTCTGCCCGGGGCCTTCGTTGGGAACTGTTGCATCTGCACGCGCGCGGCAGCGCCCGCACAGGCGACAATAACAGGTTGGCGCCGATGGAACCTGTCGGCACAGACAGGTTCACACGCCAGGAGGGTGCGCGGCCGCCGGCGGCCTGCGTGGTCGACGGCCGGGTGTGCGCCGAAACAGCAGAAGTCCAAGGAGTTCGATGACGATGTGGTCCCGACGTTCCTTCATGGCCGTGCCGGCCGCCGTGGCGGCCTGGCCGGCCATGGCGCAGTTCCGGGTCGACATTTCAGGCGTGGGCGCCACCCAGTTCCCCATTGCGGTCGTGGCCTTCGACGGCGAGGCCGGACGCACGCAGCAGGTCTCGGCCATCGTGCGGGCCGACCTGGAGCGTTCCGGCCAGTTCCGCATGGTGCCCACCGACGGGGCGGTGCTCAATGAGCGCGCGATGCCGGTGATGACCGCATGGCGCACCCGTGGGGCCGATGCCCTCGTGGCCGGCAGCATCACCCGGCTGGCCGACGGCCGCGTCGACGTGCGCTTCAAGCTCTGGGACGCCGTGCGAGGACAGGACCTCGGCGGCGAGGCCCATGCCGTGGCCGATGCCGACCTGCGCCTGGCGGCCCACCGCATTGCCGACTATGTCTACGAGAAGCTCACTGGCGAGCGCGGCGTCTTCGCCACCCGCATCGCCTACGTGACCCAGGCCGCACAGCGTTACACGCTGTGGGTAGCCGATTCCGACGGCGAGGGCGCCCAGGTGGCGCTGTCCAGTGCCGAACCCATCATCTCCCCGGTCTGGTCGCCCGACGGCCGCGAGCTCGCCTACGTCTCCTTCGAGACGCGCAAGCCCGTGGTCTACACCCAGGAGGTGGCCTCAGGCCAGCGGCGCGCCATTGCCAGCTTCAAGGGGTCGAACAGCGCACCGGCCTGGTCGCCCGACGGCCAACAGGTCGCCGTCGTGCTCACGCGCGATGGCCTGTCCCAGATCTACACCGTCCAGCGCGGTGGTAACAATCTGCGCCGGCTCACCACCAGTGCCGGGATCGACACCGAGCCGGTCTACACGCCCGACGGGCGCCAGATCTATTTCGTCAGCGACCGTGGAGGCAGTCCGCAGATCTACCGCATGGCGGCCTCGGGCGGCGCAGCCGAGCGCGTGACCTTCGGCGGCAGCTACAACATCAGCCCCGCGATCAGCCCGGATGGCCGCTGGATGGCCTACATCACCCGCGACGGCAATGCCTTCCGGCTGCAACTGATGGAGCTGGCCTCGGGCACCGTGACCGCCCTGACCACCACGGCGCACGACGAGAGCCCGAGTTTTGCGCCCAACAGCCGGCTCATCGTCTATGCCACGCGCCAGAACGGCCGCAACGTGCTGATGACCACCACGCTGGACGGCCGCATCAAGGCCACCTTGCTGTCCAACCGGGGGGACGTGCGCGAGCCCGCCTGGGGGCCCTACGGACGATGACCCCGTTCCCATCACGCTTCCGTGTCAGCCTGGCGAGCCGGTGCTGCGTTGACGACACCGGCACCTGCGGGGTGCTTTTGTGCTTCTGATGTCATTCCAAGGAGAAAAGTCCATGAATCTGCGTTCCCTGGCCAAGTTCAGCGGCACCGTGCTGCTGTCGGTCGTTCTGGCCGCCTGCGGCTCCAATGTCAAGCTCGATGAAACGCCGGTGGAATCGCGCACGGCCACCCCGGTGGCCGGCGGCACCGGTCAGGCCCAGTCCCAGGTCTCGACGGTCACGGCCCCCGGCGGCTCGGGCAGCCAGCTCGACGCGGCCAGCCAACTGGCCCGCGTGATCTACTTCGACTTCGACAGCTACGTGCTCAAGGAGGAGTTCCGTCCCACCGTGGCCGCCTATGCCCGCCTGCTCACCGCCGATCCGAACCGCCGTCTGATGATCGAGGGCCACACTGACGAGCGCGGCGGCAGCGAGTACAACCTGGCCCTGGGTCAGAAGCGCGCCGAGGCCGTGCGCCGCGCGCTCGAACTGCTGGGCGTGCGTGAATCGCAGCTCGAGGCCGTGAGCTATGGCAAGGAGCGCCCCGCCGTGGCCGGCTCCAACGAGGAAGCCTGGGCGAAGAACCGCCGGGCCGAACTGATCCTGCGCTGAGAACCCTGATGTCGAACTCCCTGAGCCGATGCCTTCGGGCGGCGCGGTGGCCGCGCCTGGCGCCCCTGGGGGCCACCATGGTCGTGGCCACGGCCCTGTTCGTTCCCACCGGGGCGCAGGCCCTGTTCGGTGACGATGAGGCGCGTCGGGCCATCCTCGATCTGCGCCAGCGCTTTGACCAGGCTGCTGAGGCCCAGCGGGCTGAGCAGGCGCGTTCGGCCGAGCAGTTCGACCAGTTGCGCCGCAGTCTGCTGGAGCTGAACACCCAACTCGAGCTGATGCGCGGGGAGATCGCCCGCCTGCGCGGCCGCAACGAGGAACTCGCGCGCGAGATCGCCGAACTGCAGCGGCGCCAGACCGACCTCGCGCAAGGCATCGACGAGCGCATCCGCCAGGTCGAGCCGCAGCGCACGGTGGTCGATGGCAAGGAGATCCTCGTCCGGCCGGACGAGCGGCGCGACTACGAGGCGGCGCTGGACATCTTCCGAAAAGGGGACTTCAACAACGCAGCGGCGGCCTTCACGTCCTTCCAGCGCCGCTACCCGGGCAGCGGCTACACCGAGTCGGTGCTCTATTGGCTGGGCAACGCCCATTACGGTCGGCGCGACTACAAAGAGGCCCTGGCCGCTTTCCGTCAGCTCGTCACCACGGCCCCGGAGCACCCTCGGGCCCCCGAGGCCTGGCTGTCGATCGCGATGTGCCAGATCGAACTCAAGGACCGTCCTGGCGCCCGCCGCACGCTGGAAGACCTGATCAAGAACCACCCGCAGTCCGAGGCGGCACGCGAGGCCCGCGAGCGCCTGGCCGCCCTCAAGTAGCGCAGCCGGCCTGGGCCCCGGGGGCCTTCAGCCTCGGGCTTGCGCCCGGGGGCGTTCCCGTAGTGGACCCCCGGCTTGCGCCGGGGGCGTGCCTACAATCCGGCCCATGCAAGACATCGACCTGTCCTTCCTCACAAGCCAGGTGCTGTGGGCCGCCTTCGCACTTGCGGCGATCTTCGGTGCCATCGCACAACGCACCCATTTTTGCACCATGGGGGCGGTGTCGGACATCGTCACGATGGGCGACTGGACGCGCATGCGCATGTGGGTCATGGCCATGGGGGTGGCCATCATCGGATTCAATGCCATGGTCGGCCTGGGTTGGGTGTCGGCGGCCGACACGCTTTATGCCGGGCCACGCCTGATCTGGCTGTCAGCCCTGGTCGGTGGGCTGCTCTTTGGCTTCGGCATGGTGCTGGCCTCGGGCTGCGGCAGCAAGACGCTGGTGCGCATCGGCGCGGGCAACCTCAAATCGCTGGTGGTCTTCTTCGTGCTCGGGCTGGCGGCCTTCGCGACCTTGCGCGGCATCACCGGCGTGCTGCGGGTGAACACCGTCGATGCGGTGCATCTCGAACTGCCCGCCGGCCAGGATCTGCCCAGCCTGGTGAGCAGCCTCACCGGATGGGGCCTGCCGGCGTCGGCCTGGAGTCTCGGCCTGCTCGTGGGCGGGGCCTGTCTGGCCTGGGCCTGGGCGCGGCCCGAGGGCCGCAGCGGCAACACCCTGCTGGCCGGGCTGGGCATCGGCGCGGTCATCGTCGGGGTGTGGTGGGTGTCCGGACGGCTGGGTTTCGTGGCCGAACATCCGGACACCCTGGAGGCCGCCTTCCTGGCCACCAACTCGCGGCGCATGGAGTCGCTCAGTTTCGTCGCCCCCTATGCCTACGTGCTGGACTGGCTGATCTATTTCAGCGACACCAGCAAGACGCTCACGCTGGGCATCGTCACCTGTGCCGGCGTGGTGGCCGGTTCGGCCGTTCAGGCGCTGGCCAGCGGCACCTTCCGCTGGGAGGGCTTCCGCGATGCCGAGGACACGGCCAATCACCTGGTGGGCGCGGGGCTGATGGGCGTGGGCGGCGTCACGGCGATGGGGTGCACGATCGGCCAGGGCTTGTCGGGGATCTCGACGCTCTCGCTGGGCAGCTTCCTCGCGCTGGCCGGGATCCTGGGCGGTGCAGTGCTGGCCTTCAAGTACCAGACGTGGCGCCTGGAGCGCAGGGCCTGAGGCATGGGGCAGGTCGCATCCTGGGTGGACGGGTCTACCGACAGTCTCGGCCCCGATCTCGAGCGCCGCTTCGGCGGCCTGAGCCGTTTGTACGGCCAGGCGGGCTATCGACGCATCCGTGCCGCGAGGGTGGCGGTGGTGGGCGTGGGCGGTGTGGGCTCCTGGGCGGCCGAGGCCCTGGCCCGCAGCGGTGTGGGCGAACTGGTGCTCGTCGACCTCGACCATGTGGCCGAGTCGAATATCAACCGCCAGATCCAGGCCATCGATGCCACCTTGGGTCAGGCCAAGGTGTTGGCCCTGCGCGAGCGCATCGCCGGCATCCACCCGGCGTGCCAGGTGCATGCGGTCGAGGCGTTCGTCGAGCCGGGCAACTGGCCTGCGCTGCTGGATGGGCGCGCCATCGATGCCCTGATCGACTGCTGTGACCAGGTGCGTGCCAAGCAGGCCCTGGCGCAATGGGCGCTGGCACAGCGCAAGCTCGCGCATGTCTGCGTGGGGGCGGCGGGGGGCAAGCGCCATGCGCACCGGGTCGATCTGGCCGATCTCGCCGAGGTCACCCATGATCCCTTGCTTGCCTCCCTGCGCCAGCGGCTGCGCAAGGAAGGCCGGGTGCCGCGCCAGGGGCGCATCGGGGTGGCCTGCGTGTACTCGCGCGAGCCCGTCGCGCGGCCCGATGCGGCCTGCGCCACCGATGGCAGCCTGAACTGCCATGGCTACGGTTCCGTGGTGTCGGTCACGGCCACCTTCGGACTCGTGGCGGCGGGGGCCGTGCTCGACCGGCTGGCCACCGACGCGACTTGATACACCTACCGATTCATGTCTATAATCAAAGGCTTTCCGGGTCGTTAGCTCAGTCGGTAGAGCAGCGGACTTTTAATCCGTTGGTCGCAGGTTCGAATCCTGCACGACCCACCACTTGGCTTTGATGACTTTGTTGAGGTCCGGTGGGGTGCTCGGGCTCTTAGCTCAGTTGGTAGAGCAGCGGACTCTTAATCCGTAGGTCGTAGGTTCGAATCCTACAGGGCCCACCAAGATATCAGGGCCGGCAGATCGTTCATCTGCCGGCCCTTTGCCTTTGCGGGCCCCAATGGTGTGGGCCCTTTGCTTCAGACTCGCACGGGTCAGACCGCGCCGCGCAGGCGCAGCCGATTGGGCACGGGCGTGGAGCGGCGCAGCACGTCCTCGGCGAGCCAGACGGCCGAGCGGCGTGCGCGCTGTGCCACGATGGGCAGGGGCAGTTGCTGGTAGTCGTCGTTGAAGACCTCGAAGCTGTAGTCGCCTCGATAGCCCAGGCGGTCCAGGCGCACGACGATCTCGGCCAGTGCGTCGGTGTGCACGCCTTCTCCGGGGAACACCCGGAAGTGCCGCGCGGTGGTCATGCGCTCTTCGAAACTGCGCACCTCGTTCCACAAGAAGTCGGAAAGCTGCACCAGGAAGATCTTGCGCGCATCGATCTCGTCGAGTGCGTCGAGCGCAGTCTTCGCCGCCAGGAGGTGGTAGGAGTCGATGGCCAGCCCCAGGTTGGCACGGTCGGCCCGGCACACCACATCCCAGGCCGTGGTGTACTCGTTGATGTGGCGCCCCCAGGACAGGCCTTCGTAGGCCACCTTGATGCCCAGCGGCACGGCCAGCGTGGCCAGCTTACGCAGGTCGCGCGCCAGATCGTCGGGGTCGGCGCTGGCGTGCTGTGAGGTGGATGAGCACGCCAGCAGTACCTTCGCGCCCAGCGCGTGGCACATCTCGAGCATGCCTTTGGCAATGTCGACCTTGTAGTCGTGCAGGTGACCCGACAAGCCCTCGAAGTCGCGCAAGACCTGAAAGCCCGTCACGCGCAACCCACTGGCCCGAACCTCCTGCACGGCCGCGCGCCAGCCCTCGGGATGGCCGACCAGATCGCGTGCCGACAGCATGATCTGACCGAAGCCGGCTTCGCGCACGGCACGCAACTTGGCGCGCAGGTCGCCGGCCAGGGTGATGGTGTCCATCCCGAAGTCGTCGATGTGCATGGTGGGCCTCATGGGGCGGGGAGCGGGTGGTGCACGAGTTCGAAGGCCACGCTGCCCAGCAGCGTCTGCGTCAGGGCGCCACGGTCCTCGGTGTGCACGCCGCTGGATTCGACGAAGGCCATGCCGCGGCGCGTGAGTTCGCGCACGGCTTGGCGCACGTCGGGGGTGCCGAAGGCCACACGGTGCAGGGTCTCGTCCGGATCGGCCTCCACCGCATCCAGCTCGGGCTCGATGAGCTGCAGGTAGAACTGTCCACAGGGGCTGGCCAGCACACGCCCGCGGGGGAGGATGCCGAAGCGGGTCTCGTCGGGCAGTGCGGTAAAGCCAAAGAGCTCGCCATAGAACTCGGTCCAGTCGTCCAGCCGGTCCAGGCCGACGTACTGCACCACACCGAACCAGTGCAGGCCGGCCACGGCGGGCGGATGGCGGTCCACCGTGGGGATCGGCACGAAGTCGACGTCGTAGATCGAGAACTCGCGGTAGCGATCGACGAAATACAGCCGACTGTGGCCCACGCCATGCAAGGCCGGGATGTGCAGCTCCATGGGCTGGGGCTGCGCGGGCACGGGCCAGCCGCCGCGCTCGATCGCACGGCGCCAGGCTGCGCCGGCATCGCGCACGCGCAGCGCGATGGCCGCGATCTCGGGGGCATCGCCCGGTTGCACGGCCTCGGGCAACCCTTCGGCGTGGGCATTGATGACGATGTTCATCGAGCCCTGGCGATACAGCAGCACCTCGCGCGAGCGGTGCCGCGCGATGGGCCGGAAGCCCATGGTCTCGAGCACCTGCCCCAGGGCCTGAGGCCGGCGCGTGGCGAATTCGATGAACTCGATGCCGTCCAGCCCCAGCGGGTTGGGCGGCTCGTCGATGGCTTCGCGGTTGCGCGGGTTCGAACTGGCCGATGCCATCATGCCGATCTCCTTTCAGTCACCGCAACGTTGCGCCACGAGATGCCGGAAGTGCGCTTCCATGCGCTGCGCGTCGGGCGTCAGGCCGGTGAAGAGCTCGAAGGCACCCACGGCCTGGCCGATGGCCATCCCCCCGCCGTCCACGGTGGGGCAGCCGATGCGTCGGGCCGCTTTGAGCAACTCCGTCTCGAGCGGGAAGTAGACGACCTCGGCCACCCACAGCGTGGGCCGCAGGAGTTCGACCGGCAGCGGCAGGCCGGGCAGCTTGTCCATGCCGGTGGGGGTGGCATGCACGAGACCGCTGGCCCGCTGCAAGGCGTGTGCGATGTCGGAGTCGGCGCGGGTGCGGCCGGCGCCGTGAAGGGCGTTGAGTGCGTCGGCCAGGGGACCGGGGGGGGGGGGGTCACAGGCCACCAAAAACCACCGCATTGCGCCCCCAAACAAAACCAGGT
>NZ_JBKBVU010000054.1:0-18175 GCF_046289365.1 Caldimonas sp.
GTGTCGGCTGCCGTGCTCGGCCCCGCAGCCTTGGCCGTGGACCTGATGTACGGCCCGGCCGCCGAACCCTTCCTGCAATGGGCGCGCGAGCACGGCGCAGCCGCGCGCGACGGCCTGGGCATGCTGGTGGAGCAAGCGGCCGAAGCCTTTCATGTGTGGCGCGGCATGCGCCCGCCCACCGCCGACGTCCTGCGCGAGCTGCGCGCCGGGCGCGACCACTGAGCAGGAGCGCTGCGCATGCGTGCCGTGCTCGCCTGGGTCTGGCGCCTCGCCGCCCTCGTCGGGGTCTGCGCCCTGTCGCTGCAGTTGTATTTCCTCGCCCGGGTGGCGCTGATGCTCGTCATCGACCCGCAGTCCACCACCTTCCAGCGCAGCCAGGCCTGGCGCATCACCCTGGAGCAAGGCCGCCTGCCCTGGCGGCAGGAATGGCGTGATGACGACCGCATCTCCGACCACCTCAAGCGCGCCGTCATCGCCGCCGAGGACGCCAGCTTCGCCGAACACGACGGCGTGGACTGGGACGCCATCGAACGGGCCTGGGAGCGCAACCAGCAAGCCCTGGAGCGCGCCGAGCGCCTGGCCCGGCAGCGCCCCGACACCCCGCCACGGCCGGTGCGCATCGTCGGCGGCTCGACCATCACCCAGCAACTGGCCAAGAACCTCTTCCTGTCCGGCGAGCGCAGCTTCCTGCGCAAAGGCCAGGAGATCGTCATCACCTACATGCTCGAACACGTCCTGGGCAAGCGCCGCATCCTGGAGATCTACCTGAACCATGTCGAATGGGGGGAAGGCGTGTTCGGCGCCGAAGCCGCCGCACGGCACTACTTCCGCGTCGGGGCCGACCAGCTCACGCCCTGGCAGGCGGCCCGCCTGGCCGTCATGCTGCCCGCCCCACGCCGCTATGAGCAGCGACCGCACTCGGCCTACCTGCAGCGCCGCGCGCAGACCATCCTGGCCCGCATGGGGGCCGTGACCTTGCCCTGAACCTCGATGCCCCCCGCGGGTCTGACCGCCATGCCCCCCACCAACCTCACCGCCGAAATCGCTGCCGCAGCCGCCCGACTCATCGTCGAAGACGGGATGGAGTACGGCCCCGCCAAGCGCCGTGCCGCCAAGCTCGTGGCCTCGCGCCACAGCGGCCCGGTGGAGTTGCCCGACAACATGATGGTCGAGGACGAAGTGCGCGCCTACATCGAGCTCTTCTGTGCCGACACCCAGCCGGTGGAACTCGCCGCGCTGCGCTGTGTGGCCCTGCGCTGGATGGAGCGCCTGGCCGGCTTCGACCCGCACCTGAGCGGCGCCGTCTGGAATGGCACCGCCACACGCCACAGCGACATCTGGATCAACCTCTACTGCGACGACCCCAAGTCGGCCGAGATCACCCTGCTCAACCTGCGCATCCCCTACGACGTAGGACAGACCCTGGGCTGGCGCGGCGAGCCGGTGGAGGTGCTGACGGTCACCGACCGGCACGCCTCACTCGCGCTGCCGGTGCTCATCCACCTCGGCCTGTACGACCGCGACGACATGCGCGGAGCCCTGCGCCGCGATGCGCGGGGCCGCAGCGAACGGGGATCGCTGGCGGCCGTGCGCGCCCTGATCGACCCTGTCCCCTCCCGCGGATGAACCGACGACACTTCCTGCTGTATGCCGGCGCAGCCGGCACCGCCGCCCTGGCCGGGGCGGGCCTGGCCTGGTGGCGGTGGCGCCCCGCCGACCCGGCCGCCGGCGCCTCCGCCGCCCTGTTCGCCCAGACCTTCGACGCCCCCGATGGCCGCCAGCTGGCCCTGCGCCAGTTCGCCGGCCGACCGCTGGTGGTCAATTTCTGGGCCACCTGGTGCCCGCCATGCGTGAGGGAGATGCCCGAACTCGACCGCTTCCACCGCAGCCACCGCTCCCAGGGCTGGCAGGTGCTCGGCGTGGCCATCGACCGGCCGGAGGCGGTGCGCGAGTTCCTGATCAAGGTGCCGGTGAGCTTCCCGATCGCCATCGCCGGTTTCGCAGGCACCGAACTGGGCAAGGCCCTGGGCAACACCACGGGCGCCCTGCCCTTCACCGTCGCCCTCAATGCCGCCGGCGAGATCACCCACCGCAAGCTCGGCGAAACCCGCTACGATGAACTGCTGAGCTGGGTGCACCCCACCGCCTGAGACCCGGCCGGCCCCACCCATGCCCGCGGCGGGGCCGATTGAAACAATTTCTCGACTTCTGACGCGATTTGCGCGTAAAGTCACGCCTTCGTCACCAAAACGGGCTCAACACCCCCTTTTTCGCATGTCGATCCTCGTCCTTCACGGCCCCAACCTCAACCTGCTCGGCACCCGCGAACCGCAGGTCTATGGATCGACCACCTTGGAGCAGATCAACGCAGATCTCGAAAAGATCGCGCAAGATCACGGCCAAACGCTGGTGGCCTTTCAGAGCAACCACGAAGGGGCGTTGGTCGACCGCATCCATGCTGCCCGCCTGGACGGCACCCGCTTCATCCTGATCAACCCCGCCGCCTACACACACACCAGCGTGGCCCTGCGCGACGCCCTGGCCGCGGTGGCCCTGCCCTTCGTGGAGGTTCACCTGTCCAACATCCACCGCCGCGAGCCCTTCCGCCATCACTCCTACCTGTCGGACCTGGCCGAAGGCGTGATCTGCGGCCTGGGCGCCAGCGGCTACCGGCTCGCGCTCAGCTATGCGCTCGAGCGCCTGGCCCGGACCCCCGCCTGATTTTCATCATATAAAAAAAGATCGGTGCACAATGCGCGCCGATCACAACAATCCACCTCGAAGTCTGTTGGAGAGCCACCATGGATCTACGCAAGCTCAAAACCCTGATCGACCTGGTGTCCGAGTCGAACATCTCGGAACTGGAGATCACCGAAGCTGACGGCAAGGTCCGCATCGTGAAGTCCGATGGTCAAGCCCATGCGCTGACCCCCATGGTGGCTGCCCCGGTGCTGGCGCCTGCGCCGGTGACGGCGGCTGCCGTCCCCGCGGCCGCGCCGGCCCCTGCCCCGGCGCCCACGCCGGCCGCCCCGGCGGGTCATGCCGTCAAGTCGCCCATGGTGGGCACCTTCTATCGCGCCTCCAGCCCCGGGGCCAAGCCCTTCGTCGAAGTGGGCCAGCAGGTCAAGGAAGGCGACCCGATCTGCATCATCGAGGCGATGAAGATCATGAACGAGATCGAGGCCGACAAATCCGGCACGGTCACCCAGATTCTGTGTGAGAACGGACAGGCCGTCGAATACGGCCAGCCGCTGATGATCATCGAGTGAGGCGCACTCGATGTTCAAGAAGATCCTGATCGCCAACCGCGGGGAGATTGCCCTGCGGATCCAGCGCGCCTGCCGCGAGATGGGCATCCAATCGGTGGTGGTCTACTCCGAAGCCGACCGTGATGCCAAGTACGTCAAGCTGGCCGACGAAGCCGTGTGCATCGGCCCGGCACCGTCCTCGCAGAGCTACCTGCACATGCCGGCCATCATCTCGGCCGCCGAGGTGACCGACGCCGAGGCCATCCATCCCGGTTACGGCTTCCTGTCGGAGAACGCCGACTTCGCCGAGCGCGTCGAGCAAAGCGGTTTCACCTTCATCGGCCCCACGCCCGAGTCCATCCGCATCATGGGCGACAAGGTCTCGGCCAAAGCCGCGATGATCAAGGCCGGCGTGCCCTGCGTGCCCGGCTCTGAGGGCGCCCTGCCCGAGGATCCGAAGGAGATCATCCGCATCGCCCGTTCGGTCGGCTATCCGGTCATCATCAAAGCCGCTGGCGGCGGCGGCGGGCGGGGCATGCGCGTGGTGCACACCGAGGCCGCGCTGATCCATGCCGTGCAGACCACCCGGGCCGAGGCGGGCGCTGCCTTCGGCAACTCCGCGGTCTACATGGAGAAGTTCCTCGAGAACCCCCGCCACATCGAGATCCAGGTCCTGGCCGACCAGCACCGCAACGCCGTCTACCTGGGCGAGCGCGACTGCTCGATGCAGCGTCGGCACCAAAAAATCATCGAGGAAGCCCCCGCGCCGGGCATTCCGCGGCGCATCATCGAACGCATCGGCGCGCGCTGCGCCGATGCCTGCAAGAAAATCGGCTACCGCGGCGCCGGCACCTTCGAGTTCCTCTACGAAAACGGCGAGTTCTACTTCATCGAGATGAACACCCGCGTGCAAGTGGAGCACCCGGTGACCGAACTCGTGACCGGCATCGACATCGTGCAGATGCAAATCCGGGTCGCCGCCGGCGAGAAGCTGCCCTTCTCGCAGCGCCACATCCAGATGCGCGGCCACGCCATCGAGTGCCGCATCAACGCCGAGGACCCGTACAAGTTCACCCCCTCGCCCGGGCGCATCACGATGTGGCATGCCCCCGGCGGCCCCGGCGTGCGCGTGGACTCGCACATCTACACCAACTACTTCGTGCCGCCGCACTACGACTCGATGATCGGCAAGATCATCGTGCACGGAGACACCCGCGAACAGGCGCTGGCGCGCATGCGCATCGCGCTGTCCGAGACCCTGGTCGAGGGCATCCAGACCAACATCCCGCTGCACCGCGAGCTGATGGTCGATTCCAAGTTCATGGAAGGCGGCACCAGCATCCACTACCTGGAAGGCTGGATGGCGCAGCACCAGCGTTGAGATCATGGTCGAGCTCATCTTGCTGGCCGCCGAAGACGACGTCGAGACGGTCTCCGATGCACTGATGGAGCTTGAAGCGCTGTCGGTCTCGGTCGAAGATGCCGATGCCGACGGCGAGTGCGAGCAGGCCCTGTTCGGGGAACCCGGTATGCCCCCCCCACGGGCCGGCTGGCAACGCTCCACGGTCAAAGCCCTCTACCCCGACGAGGACGCCGCACTGGAAGCCGCCACGCTGCTGCTGGCGCAGGAGTGGGCCGGCAACGTGCACGTCGTTGCGATCCAGGACGTGCCGGACGAGGATTGGGTGCGCCTGACGCAGTCGCAGTTCGCGCCGGTGGAGATCACGCCGCGCTTCTGGATCGTCCCCACCTGGCACGAGCCGCCGGCGCAGGCCCAGAAGATCATCCGCCTCGACCCGGGCCTGGCCTTCGGCACGGGCACCCATCCGACCACACGCATGTGCCTGCGCTGGATCGCCACGCAGGCGCCGTCGCTGGGCGGCGGCTGGACGCGTGTGCTCGACTACGGCTGCGGCTCGGGCATCCTGGCCATCGGCGCGGCGCTTCATGGCGCCCGGCACATCGACGCCGTCGACATCGACCCGGCCGCCGTCGAAGCCACCGGCCGCAACGCGCAAGCCAATGGCGTCGTGCTCCACGCCGGGCTGCCCGAGCGGGCCCAGGGCACTTATCCGCTCGTGCTGGCCAACATCCTGGCCACACCGCTCAAGCTGCTTGCACCGCTGCTGTGCGGCCATGTCGAACGCGGCGGCCACCTGGTGCTCGCCGGCATCCTGGAGCGCCAGGCCGACGAACTTCGCGCCGCCTATGCCCCTTGGCTGCACCTGCAAGTGAGCGATCGGGACGAGGGCTGGATCCTGATGACCGCCCGCCGTGACTGAGCCGCGCGTCCGCCGGGACGGGCCCCTCGTCATGGCATCATTCGCGCCATGAGCCTGGCCACCCGCTGCCCCGCCTGCCATACCGCCTTCCGTGTGGTGCAGGACCAGCTCAAGGTGTCCGAGGGATGGGTGCGTTGCGGCCGCTGCAACGAAGTCTTCAATGCCCTCGAAGGGCTCTTCGACCTCGAGCGCGACCCGGCCCCCACCAGCGGCACGGCCCCGACCTCCAGCCCTCCGGGAGACAGCCCGACCGCCGCCGTGCAGGCCGGCCTGGGCGCCTTGCTGTCGCGGGCCTCGAGCGACCTGGCTCCGCCACCGCCCCACGCCCGCCCCACGGCCGCTTCCCGGCCCCCCAGCCCCACCCGGCAGGACCAAGCCGGCGACGACGACGCCCCCACCACCTCCGAGGTGCTGGACTCGCGCTTCCTTGACCGCAGCACTTACGGCGCCCAGCACGACGGGGACGTGGAACACGGGTTCGCCGATGCCCGTCTGGACAGCCGCCTGCATGGCCAGGACGACCCCGACGCACCGCGCCCTGTGGCCTGGACACCCCGGGCCGGCCCGCCTCCCGCACCGGGCGCACGGCGCCGCAGCCCACGCGCGAACGATGCGACGCTGGATGACCCCGCCGCCACCCCCGGCTTCTTGCGACGGGCCGAGCGTGAAGCCCGCTGGCGCCACCCCGCAGTGCGTGCTGCGCTGAGCCTGGCCGCCTTGCTCCTGCTGGCCGGCCTGGCCTTGCAGTGGGGCCACCACGAACGCAACTGGCTCGCCGCCCACCACCCGAGTGCACGCCCCTGGCTGGAGCAACTGTGTGCCTGGACCGGCTGCCGTGTCGGCCCCTGGCAGTCCATCGATCATGTCGTCGTGGACAGCAGCAGCCTGACCCCCGGCGGCACGCCGGACAGCTACCGCTTGTCGGTGCAGCTGCGCAACCGAGCCGACGTGGCCCTGGCCGTGCCGGCCATCGAACTGGCACTGACCGATCTGCAAGGCGAGCTCGTCACCCGCCGCGCGCTGCTGCCCTCGGACTTCCGTGCCGGCGACACCCTTGCGGCGCGCGGCGACCTCACCTTGCGCCTGGACTTCCGCACCCCCGGTCACCGGGTGGCCGGCTACACGGTCGAAGCCTTCTACCCCTGACGATTTCCTTTGCCCGGAGCTTGTCCATGCCTGCGCTGATTTGCGGTTCCCTCGCGTTCGACACCATCACCAACTTCCACGGACGCTTTCGCGATCAGATCCTGCCGGAACAGATCCACATCCTGAACGTCTCCTTTCTCGTGCCCACGCTGCGCCGCGAGTTCGGGGGCTGCGCCGGCAACATCGCCTACACACTGCATCAGCTCGGCGGCACCCCGCTGGTGATGGCCGCCCTCGGCAGCGACGGGCAGGACTACCTCCAACGCCTGCGCGATTGGGGCGTGTCCACCGAATTCGTGCGGGTGGTCGAGGACCACTACACCGCCCAGGCGATCATCATGACCGACCTGGACAACAACCAGATCACCGCCTTCCACCCGGGCGCGATGGCGCAGGCCCACCTCACCCGCATCAGCGCACACCCGGACATCGCCCTGGCCATCATCGCCCCGGACGGACGCGAGGCCATGCTCGGCCACGCCGAACAGCTCGCTGCAGCCGGCATCCCTTTCATCTTCGATCCGGGCCAGGGCCTGCCGATGTTCAACGGCGAGGAACTGCGCCGCTTCGTGTCCCAGGCCACCTGGGTCGCACTGAACGACTACGAGGCCCGCATGCTGTGCGAACGCACCGGCCAGGACCTGGCCACGCTGTCGCGTTCGCACCTGCGCGGCGTGGTGGTCACGCTCGGTGAGCAGGGCTGTGAAGTCTGGGTCCAGGGCGAGCGTCAGCACATCCCGGGCGTGAAGGCCCAGGCCGTGGTCGACCCCACCGGCTGCGGCGATGCCTTCCGCGCTGCGCTGCTCTATGGCCTGGAGCGCGGCTGGCCCCTGGCGCGCTGCGCCGAACTGGGCAACCGGCTGGGGGCGCTGAAGATCGCCTGCAGCGGCCCCCAGAACCACCGCGTCGACCGGGCCGCGCTCGGCCTGTGACCCCCTGAAAGAAAAAACCCGGCCAAGGCCGGGTTCTTGGTGCACAGGGCGCCGCCCGCGCAAGCAGCGGCGCCCGAGCGCTCAGGGCTTGTTGCCCGTCGGGAAAGGCCAGGCCGCCTGCGGGCTCAGGGCCGTCTTGGCGGCAGGGGCTGCCGGCGCTGCAGGGGCAGCCGGGGCAGGGGCAGCCTTCGCAGCAGGCTTCTTGGCCGCCGGCTTCTTCGCAGCCGCCTTCTTGGCCGGCGCCTTCTTGGCGACGGCCTTCTTGGCGGCGACCTTCTTCACCGCCGCCTTCTTGGCGGGGGCCTTCTTCGCGGGCGCCTTCTTGGCCGCGACCTTCTTCACCGCTGCCTTCTTGGCGGGCGCGGCCTTCTTGGCCACGACCTTCTTGGCCGGGGCCTTCTTGGCCGCGACCTTCTTCACCGCTGCCTTCTTGGCGGGCGCGGCCTTCTTGGCCACGACCTTCTTGGCCGGGGCCTTCTTCGCAGCGGCCTTCTTGGCGGCCGGCTTCTTCGCTGCCGCCTTCTTGGCGGCCGGTTTCTTCGCAGTTGCCATGACGAATCTCCTTGATCAAGTGGCAAAGAGCACCGCGCCGCTCGATACAGCGCGGAGATTCACTGCCCAGGGTTCTGTCCTTGCGGGACGCCCCGGTGCGGTGAATGCGTTGGCAGGCAGTCCGGGCGGCTTCTGCGTCCGCTGCGTCTGGCCTGCAGATCCTGTTGTTTTTCGTTCATGCCCCGAAGCCCGGCCTCATGCCGCGGCGCTTCAATCCCAGGACAGCGCGCCACCGGACTGGTACTCGATGACGCGGGTCTCGAAGAAATTGCGCTCTTTCTTCAGGTCGATCATTTCGCTCATCCACGGAAACGGGTTCTCCTCGTTCGGGAAGAGCTCCTCCAGGCCAATCTGCGTGGCGCGCCGATTCGCGATGTAGCGCAGATAGCCCTTGAACATCGAGGCATTCAGCCCCAGCACGCCGCGCGGCATGGTGTCCTCGGCGTAGCGGTACTCGAGCTCGACCGCCTTGAGGAACAGCGCCTTGATCTCGGCGCGGAATTGCGGCGTCCACAGGTGCGGGTTCTCGAGCTTGATCTGGTTGATCAGGTCGATGCCGAAGTTGCAGTGCATCGACTCGTCTCGCAGGATGTACTGGTACTGCTCGGCCGCGCCGGTCATCTTGTTCTGGCGGCCCAGCGCCAGGATCTGGGTGAAGCCGACGTAGAAGAACAGGCCCTCCATCAGGCAGGCGAAGACGATCAGGCTCTTGAGCAGCGTCTGGTCGTTCTCCGGCGTGCCGGTCTTGAAGGCCGGGTCCATGATCGCGTCGATGAAGGGGATCAGGAACTCGTCCTTGTCCCGGATCGAGGGGATCTCATGGTAGGCGTTGAAGATCTCGCCTTCGTCCAACCCCAGCGACTCGACGATGTACTGGTAGGCGTGGGTGTGGATGGCCTCCTCGAACGCCTGGCGCAGCAGGAACTGACGGCACTCGGGCGCCGTGATGTGGCGGTAGGTGCCCAGCACGATGTTGTTGGCCGCCAGCGAATCGGCGGTGACGAAGAAGCCGAGGTTGCGCTTGATGATGCGGCGCTCGTCCTCGGTCAGGCCGTTGGGGTCCTTCCACAGCGCGATGTCGCGCGACATGTTGATCTCCTGCGGCATCCAGTGGTTGGCGCACGTGGCGAGGTACTTCTCCCAGGCCCACTTGTACTTGAACGGCACGAGCTGGTTGACGTCGGTCTGGCCGTTGATGATGCGCTTGTCGGCGACATTCACGCGGCGCGTGGAGACCGGGGCGGCGGCAAGCGCTGCCGCCTGGGGTGACGATGCCGCGGACCGCGCTGCGCCAGGCGTCACGGACACGGTCTGCATCGCAAGAGAGTTCGAAGCTTGGAGGTCTTCTTCCCAGGCCAACATGGTGGACTTCCTATGGGTGTGAATTATGAGAGTGTTGTGTTCAAACACCAAGCACTTCTTGACAACGACGCGATGAACTTGTTGCTGTGCTGCATCGAAATCGGCACTCGATGCAGCTCGTCATCGCAGCCTGGAGCGGGAACACACACGATGGAGGCGATGCGAGCACGCAGCCAGGCGCCGCGCCTCGCATCGCACAGGTCTGTGTTTACTGGCAGGCCTCGCAGGTCGGATCGTCGATCGCGCAGAACTTCACATCGGTCGCGGGCACGGCGGCCATCTGCGCACGCGCCTGCTCGGCCGCGGTCTCCAGCGCCGAGGCAGCGGACGTCACGCCGCCCTGCGTGGGCACGGCATTGAGCTGGCCCGTCTTCACCGTGGACTTCTCGGCATGCGTCGCGCCGATGGTGCGCAGGTAGTAGGTGGTCTTCAGGCCACGCTGCCAGGCGAGCTTGTAGGTCTCGTCGAGCTTCTTGCCCGAGGCGCCGGCCATGTAGATGTTCAGGCTCTGGGCCTGGTCGATCCACTTCTGCCGACGCGCGGCGGCCTCGACCAGCCACATCGGCTCGATCTCGAAGGCCGTGGCATAGAGCTGCTTGAGGTCCTCGGGCACACGGTCAATGCGGCGCAGCGAGCCGTCGAAATGCTTGAGGTCCATGACCATCACGTCATCCCACAGGTCCAGCTTCTTCAGGTCGCGCACCAGGTACTCGTTGACCACGGTGAATTCACCCGAGAGGTTGGATTTGACCGAGAGGTTGCCGAAGCAGGGCTCGATCGAAGCGTCCACGCCGATGATGTTGGAGATGGTCGCCGTCGGGGCGATGGCCACGCAGTTGGAGTTGCGCATGCCGTGCCGGGCGATGCGGCTGCGCAGCGCCTCCCAGTCCATCGTCGAGGAGGTGTCCACCTCGACGTAGCCGCCGCGCTCCTGCGCCAGCAGCTTCAGCGTGTCCAGCGGCAGGATGCCGCGGTCCCACAGCGAGCCGCGGTAGCTGGAATAGCGGCCACGCTCCTCGGCCAGCTCGGTGGACGCCCAGTAGGCGTAGTAGCACACCGCCTCCATGGAGCGGTCGGCGAACTCCACGGCAGCCTGGCTGGCATAGGGGATGCGCAGTTGGTACAGGGCGTCCTGGAAACCCATGATCCCCAGGCCGACCGGGCGGTGGCGCAGGTTGGAGTCGCGGGCCTTCTTGACGGCGTAGTAGTTGATGTCGATGACGTTGTCCAGCATGCGCATGGCCGTGGCCACCGTCTTCTTCAGCTTCTCGTGGTCGATGCCGCCGTCTTTGAGGTGCCGCGCCAGGTTCACCGAGCCCAGGTTGCACACGGCGATTTCCTGGTCGTTGGTGTTCAGCGTGATTTCGGTGCACAGGTTGCTGCTGTGCACCACGCCGACATGCTGCTGCGGCGAACGCACGTTGCAGGCGTCCTTGAAGGTGATCCACGGATGCCCGGTCTCGAACAGCATGGTCAGCATCTTGCGCCACAGATCGACGGCCCGCACCTTCTTGTAGAGCTTGATCTCGCCGCGCGCGACCATCTCCTCGTAGCGGGTATAGGCGGCCTCGAAGTCCTTGCCGAACTTGTCGTGCAGGTCCGGGCAGGTGGAGGGCGAGAACAGCGTCCACTCGCCGTTTTCCATCACCCGCTTCATGAACAGATCGGGGATCCAGTTCGCCGTGTTCATGTCGTGGGTGCGGCGGCGGTCGTCGCCGGTGTTCTTGCGCAGTTCGAGGAACTCCTCGACGTCCAGGTGCCAGGTTTCGAGGTAGGCGCACACCGCACCCTTGCGCTTGCCGCCTTGATTGACGGCCACGGCGGTGTCGTTGACCACCTTCAGGAAAGGCACGACGCCCTGGCTTTCCCCGTTGGTGCCCTTGATGTGGCTGCCCAGCGCGCGCACGCGCGTCCAGTCGTTGCCCAGGCCGCCGGCGAACTTCGACAGCAGCGCGTTTTCCTTGATGGCCTCGTAGATGCCGTCCAGGTCGTCGGGCACGGTGGTGAGATAGCAGCTAGACAGCTGCGAGCGGCGCGTGCCGGAGTTGAACAGGGTGGGCGTGCTCGACATGAAGTCGAAGCTCGACAGCACCTCGTAGAACTCGATGGCGCGGGCCTCGCGGTCGATCTCGTTGAGCGCCAGGCCCATGGCCACGCGCATGAAGAAGGCCTGCGGCAGCTCGATGCGCTGCTTGCGGATGTGCAGGAAGTAGCGGTCGTACAGGGTCTGCAGGCCCAGGTAGTCGAACTGCAGGTCGCGCTCGGCCTTGAGCGCCGCACCCAGACGGGCCAGGTCGAATTGCAGCAGCCGCTCGTCGAGCAGCTCGGCGTCCACCCCCTTCTTGATGAAGCCAGGGAAGTACTCGGCATAGCGCTGGTGCATCTCGGCCTGGGTGACCTCCTCGCCGAGGATCTCCTTGCGGATGGTGTGCAGCAGCAGCCGCGCGGTGGCGCGGGTGTAGGCCGGGTCCTTCTCGATCAGGGTGCGCGCGGCCAGGATGGCGGCCTTGTGCACCTCGTCCATCGGCACGCCGTCGTAGAGGTTGCGGCGCGTCTCGGCCAGGATGGGCTCGGGCTTGACGTCCTCGCCCAGGCCCTCGCAGGCGGACACGATCAGGGCTTGCAGGCGGTTCATGTCCAGCGGCACGCGGTGGCCGCCATCGACCACCATCAGCGCCGGCTGGGTCTGCTGGGCGGCGGCTTGCTCGCCCTGGCGCGCACGCTCCTGGGCGCGGCGCTCACGATAGAGCACGTAGGCCCGTGCCACCTCGTGGTGGCCGCCGCGCATCAGGCCGAGCTCGACCTGGTCCTGCACGTCCTCGATGTGGAAGGTGCCTCCGCCCGGGCGCGAGCGCAGCAGGGCGCGCACCACCGCCTCGGTGAGGCTGTCCACCGTCTCGCGCACGCTGGCCGAGGCCGCACCCTGCGTTCCGTGCACCGCCAGAAAGGCCTTCATCAGGGCCACCGCGATCTTGTGCGGCTCGAAGGCGACCACCGCACCGTTGCGGCGGATGATCTGGTAGCCGGCATAGGCCGAGGTGGTGGTACCGGCCGGACGGCCGGCGGCGGCGCTGAAGGCGGAGCCGGCGTGCGGCTCGGTGCTGGCGATGGTGGTCTGCATGGATTCCCCTAGATCTGCATACGGTGTGGCATGGCCCGCAGCGTCGGTGGCCGGGCAAGGTCCCAATGGCCGGCCCGACGGGCAGTCGTGCACTTGTTGTCTGGACATCTGCGCTGCGCGCGGCTCCGGCGGCTCGGCGGCCGGCCTGGCTGACGTGTGTCACCGTGTGTCGGAGGGGCGCACGGCATCGCAGTGAAAAACACTATATCTAGTGTACCGGACCGTTTCAAGCGCTATCCCTAGTGTCCGAAGGACACGCAATGCAGGATTGACGAATGCGGGATTTGGTGCTTGCGCTGCCCGTGCGACGAAGCGCTCGAACCGCCTGACCGGCCGCCAGGCCGCAGCACGACGGCCACCGCGCGAGCGCATCCAGGCTGGATGCGGGCTGGCGCCGCGTCGTTCGGCGCCAAGCCGCGCCGGCATTGGCGTGGGCGTCAGCTCGCCGTAGGGTCCAGGGGGGTGAAGCACGCCGGCGGCCAGCCCAGCAAGCGTTGCAAGCCCTCCCAATCGAAGGCCGCGCCGGGGTCGGCCTTGCGAAGCGGGGCCACATGTTCGTGACCGGTGACGTGGGCGATCGGATACGCTGCGCGCAGATCGCGCAGCAAGGCGGCGAGCACGCGGTACTGCACCGGCGCGAAGGCCTCGCCCTCCAGGCCCTCGAGCTCGATGCCCACGCTGAAGTCGTTGCAGTTCTCGCGCCCCCGGAACGCAGAGCGGCCTGCATGCCAGGCCCGTCGGTCGCAGGAGACGAACTGCAGCAGCTCGCCGTCGCGCCGCACCACGAAATGGGCCGACACCTCCAGCCCGCGCAGGCGTTCGAAGTAGGGATGCCGGCACACGTCGAGCCGGTTGGTGAAGAAGGCCTCGATCTCGTCACCGCCGTAGCGGCCCGGCGGCAGGCTGATCGAGTGGATCACCACGAGGTCGGGCACCGTGCCCGGGGGGCGTTCTCCCTGATTGGGGCTGGGCACCGCACGCGCGCCGGCCAGCCAGCCCTCGCGCCAGCGTGCGGCCGGCTCGCGCGCCGGCTCAGTCGGCGGCATCGCCATCGGTGGCCACGCCATGCTCGGCCACCATCACGCCCAGCCGCGCCATGCGGTAGCGCATCTGCCGCAGGGACAGGCCGAGGCTGGCACCGGCCGCGGTGCGGTTGTAGCGGTGCCGCTCCAGCGCACGGATGAGGATGTCGCGCTCGACGGAGTCGAGGTAGGCCTCCAGGTTGGACGGCAAGGCCGGCTCGCCGGTGGCACCGCCGTGCGCCGTCGAAGGCGGTGCGGGGGCGTCGAGATCCTGGGACTGGGTGTCGCCGTCCAGGTCGTCGGGCAGGGACAGCGCCCCTTCGTCGACCCAGTCGCCGCCGGACAGGGCGACGGCGCGGTGCAGCAGGTTCTCCAGCTCGCGCACATTGCCAGGGAAGGCATAGCGACGCAATTGCTCCAGCGCCTGCGGCGCCAGCCGCGGGGGCGGCCACACGCCGGCATCCTGGGCGATGCGTTCGAGCACACGCTCGCAGATGGCCGGCAGATCCTCCAGGCGCTCGCGCAGCGGCGGCACACGGATCTGGATGACGTTGAGGCGGTAGTACAGATCCTGACGGAAGCGCCCGGCCTGCACCTCGGCGGCCAAGTCCTTGTGAGTGGCGCTGATGATGCGCACGTCCACCGGCGTCTCGCTCACCGCCCCCACCGGGCGCACGGCACGCTCCTGGATGACGCGCAGCAGCTTGGACTGCATCGACAGCGGCAGGTCGCCGATCTCGTCGAGGAAGAGGGTGCCGCCGCGCGCGGCCTGGAAGAAGCCTTCACGGTCCTCGTTGGCGCCGGTGAAGGCCCCCTTGCGGTAACCGAAGAATTCGGCCTCCAGCAGTTGCTCGGGGATGGCACCGCAGTTGACCGCGATGAAGGGCTGATCCTGGCGCGGGCTGACCTCGTGGATGGCGCGCGCGACCAGTTCCTTGCCAGTGCCCGATTCGCCAGCCACCAGGACCGGTGCCATGCTGCGGGCCACCTTGTCGATGAGGCTGCGCACTTGCTGCATGGCCGGGGATTGGCCGGCCATGCGCTCCAGGGCCCGGCGCGCCGCACCACCGGTGCCGCCCGTGCCCGTGCGCACGGCAGACCGCGGCGCAGGGGCCGCAGCCACCGGCACCGAGGGGCCGGCTGCGCTCTGACGCCCGAGCGCCGAGGCGATCACCGCGCGGAACTGCCGCAGGTCCACCGGCTTGGTGAGGTAGTCGTAAGCCCCCGCCTTGAGCGCCTCGACGGCGTTCTCCGGCGAGCCAAAGGCGGTGATCACGATGGTCTTCTCGCGCCGGCCGGCCTGTTCGAGGCGGCGCAGCAGGTCCAGGCCGGTGCCGTCGGGCAGGCGCACGTCGGTGATCACGGCGCTGTAGGTGCGGTCGCGCAGCCGCGCCCAGGCATCCTCGACGCTGGAGGCCGTCTCCACGTCGTAGCCCTCGCGCAGCAGCGTCAGCTCGTACAGGGTGCGCAGGTCGGGTTCGTCGTCGACGACCAGCAAGCTGTAATGGGAGGCGAGCGTCATGTGTCGAGGTGCAGGGTGGGCGCGTCGGCATCGAGCGCTTCGCGCCGCATGACCAGGTAGAACTCGTTGCGCGCGACGTGGTGGGCGCCGCGCAGGCGGTAGTCGATGGTCGCGCCGTAGCGCTCGCACAACTCCTTGCAAATATACAGGCCCAGACCGGTGCCGCGGCTGCGCGTCGAGAAGAAGGGCTCGAAGAGATAGCGCTCGACCTCGGGAGGAATCGGCGCCCCGTCGCTGGCCACACTCAAGGTGACGACGCTCTCGCCATCGGGATACAGGCGCACCTCCACACTGCCGGGCCGGCCCGAGGCATGGCGGTAGGCATTGTCCAGCAGGTTGACGAGCACGCGGCGCAGGTGGTCGGGGTCGAAACGCGAGCCCAGCGGTTGCTTGGGCAGCTCCAGGCGCAGCGCGCTGCGCTCGTCCTGCGGCAGCCGTGCGGTGCGCGACCACTCGCTGCACACGGTGGCCACCAAGGCGGTCAGGTCCACCACCGGGGCGGTGGCCGCCGGTCCGCCGGGGGCGACTTCCATCACGTCATCGACGATGCGCTTGAGGCGCTCGACGTTGTCGCTGACCATCTGCGTGAGCTGGCGCTGGGCCGGCGTGACGGCATCCTCGGCCATCAGCGCATTGGCCTGGGCGATGGCCGCCAGCGGGTTGCGGATCTCATGCGCGATGCCGGCCGAGATGCGTCCCATCGCGGCGAGTTTCTCCTGGCGCACACGCGCCTGCACGTCGCGCTCGTCCTCCAGGAACAGCACGCACAGCTCCTCGCTGCTGTCCGGATCGCGACGGCGGGTGAAACGCATGCGCACCCGCAGCACGCGCTCCAGGCCCGAGTCGAAGATCAGATGGATCTCGCGCCCCGCCTGGGGCCACTGGCCTTCGGCAAAGGCACGCCGCACCGCCTGGGCCAGCGGTTCCCAGGCCGGCTGGGATTGCAGCGGGAAAGGAGCCGGCCGCGCCAGGCCCGAATCCGAGATGATGCGCCGTGCCGCCGGATTGGCCGCGCGCACCTTGCCCCGGCGGTCGACCACCAGAACGCCGTGATGCAGCTCGTCGATCACCAGGCGGTTGAGCTGCGCCTGCTGGCGGGCCAGCTCCAGGCTGCCGCGGGCGGCGAGTTCCTCGCGGGCCAGCCGGCCGGCCATCTCGCCGGCCAGGATCGCGATCACGAAGAAGCCGCTGGCCACCAAACCGGCCTGGGTCATCAGCACGCCGAGGTCGCCGCCGCGGGCCGCTTCGCGCCAGGCCTCGCCCAGCAGCATCAACGTGACGGCGGCCGCCACCGCCAGCGCGGTCTGACGCCGGGTCAGCACCCCGGCCATCAGCACCGGCAGCACCAGCAGGGGCACGAAATTGAGCCCGCCCCGCGGTGCGATCAGATGCAAACTCCCAAAGGCCGCCACATCCACCACGACGGTGGCCAGCCACTGGGCGCGGCTCAGACGCGATGGGCTGCCCCCCGCCGCGGCGCCCTGGCGGCGGTAGACGACCCAGGTGGCCAGGGTCAGGGCCGCGTAGGCCACGCATCCGGCCAGCACGGGCCAGGGCACGCCGGTGCCCAGACCTGCCGAAGCGAGCTGGGTGCTCAGCAGCAGCAGTCCCACCACCACCCGCGCGCCGAGGAAGGCCCGGAAGATGCGCTGGAACGAGGGCATGCCCGGGCCGAGCAGGCGGCGGGCGTGGCGGGTGAGGAAGCGCGAGTCCTCGCTGGGCAGGGTGCTGCCGTCGTTGTAGCGGGACTCCTCGTCGATCTGCGTGTCCTGCTCGACCCCGAGTGCGGCGAACCAGGACTCCGGCGCGGGCCGTTCGGCCTCGGCGGCCGTGCGCGGCGCGGAGCGTCGTTGCGGGATCCGCCGGCTCATCGGGGGCCGGCCAGGCGATGGGCCGCGCTGCAGTAATGTCGGCCGTCCTCGCCCTTCACGGCCTCGGCCAGGGGCAGATGCAGCCCGCAGTGTGCGCAGTCGACCATGGCCTCGGGGCGCGCCTGCGGGCCCGCGCTCCTGGGCGGCGCCGGCCCCTCGTCGCGACGGCGGGCGCTGCGCAGCAGCCACACCACCGCCAGCACGACCAGCGCCACGACGAGATACTTCACCATGCCCCTCCCGCGGACGCGGCCCGGCGCAGCAACACCTCGATCACGAAGCGCGAACCGGCATAGGCCAACAGCAGCAGGCCGGCCCCGGTGTAGAGCCAGCGCGTGGCCTTGCGTCCGCGCCATCCGAAAGCGCGACGGCCCGCCAGCAGGCCCGCGAACACGCCCCAGGCAAGCATCGAGAACACCGTCTTGTGATCCCAGCGCCAGGGATCGGCGAACCACCAGCCCAGCACGAGCGCTGCCGTCAGCACCACGAAGCCGGCCGCAACGAAGCGGAAGGTCAGCTTCTCCAGCCGCAACAGCGGCATCCCCAGCGGCGTGGGCGGCAAGGCGCCGCGGTGGATGCGCATCTGACGCTCGGCGTGCGACAGCAGGCCCGCATGCAGCACGGCCGCGCCGAACAGGCCGTAGGAGGCGATGCCCAGCACCCAGTGCAGGGGCATCCAGGGCGAGTCGGCGTGCGCCCGCACCTCGCCAGGGAAGGCCAGCATCAGGGCCACCGCCAGCACGCCCAGCGCGGCCAGCCAGCGCTGCACGCCGGGCAGCGGCACGAAGCGGCTCTCGATCGCATAGACCGCCAGCACCAGCCACAGGGTGGCCGACAGCGCAGGGGCGAAACCGAAGCGCGCCCCTTCGAGACCCGCGCCCAGCCCTGCGGTATCGAGCACGAGGGCCAGCGCATGGGCCACCCAGCCCACCGCCAGCGCCCAGCGCGCGGCGCCAAGCGCACGTTCGCTGCGCAGGGCCGCCAGCGCATAGGCCAGCAGCGCGACACCGCCGGCCGCCAGCGTCAGGAAGGACGGACCAAGGGACGCAGTCAGCATGCAAAACGAAGGTCTAGAATCATCCGCACAGTGTACTTTCGCGGCCGGGCCCCACCGGCC
>NZ_JBKBVU010000276.1:0-3052 GCF_046289365.1 Caldimonas sp.
CCCCAGGCGCAGCGTGCCGCTGCGCGACGCCGGGGGTGAGACCCAAAACAGACGGCTACACATGTAGAACTGCGCGAGGAAGGCTTGCGGACGGCGGTTCGACTCCGCCCAGCTCCACCACTATTTGAAAAACCAACCGTTCTCGGTTGGTTTTTTTTCGCCCGTTCCCCCCCCAGTGTTGGCGCGGGTTTGGGCCTTGCTGCGACGGACGCCGCCGCCCCGAACGGCCCCGTTTCGGGCGCTTTTTCGTTCTCAGTTCCCGCCCATTCTCTGTTTCTGCGGAGGAGGACTTCGCACCTGACCCAGCAACGACGCGGGTTTCCGGCCGTTTGTTCGTCACGGAAGCCGCCTTCACGCAGGCGACCCGGCCCTGGACCGGGCTACCCGTTCACGATGGGCCGAACGTCCCAGGTGATCGGCGACTCGGGTCGGTAGCCCACCACCTCGCCACGCTTGATGCTGTTGTCCAGGTGTTCTGCCAGCGGTTTGTCGTACTTCGCAATTTGCTTGATGGCACGGTCAACGGCGTTGCGGAAGGCGTCCCGGACGTTCTTCCGCTTGTCCCCGGCCTTGCGTTGCCGCCCTCCGAGGCCTTTGCCACCTTCCATTGCTTTGGTCAGGAAAGCCATTTCCTCCTCGATCTCCTCAATGCGTGCGTGGTCACCGGCATCGCGCGCCTCCTCAATCTCGCTCAGCAGCTCGCGGGCTCGCTGTTGCCATTCGCGGAGGGCCTGCCTGTCTGCGACGTCTCCTGCATCGCCCAGAGGCACGCCTTGGGTCACCTGGAAGCCCTCCTCAATATCTTCCGGTGCCACCCCGGTGTTGGCAGGTAGATCAATGGCGTTGGCCGCGCTTCCAACGGCAATCTCATAGACCGATGTCTCCCGATCCGGGAACGCCAGCAACAGGTTGATGTACTCGGCCCCCTTGTCCACGCCCTGGATCAGGATGGTGTGTCGTCCCCGACCTTGAAACCGTGCCTCCCAGACACCACCGCGCTTTCGGAAAATGTTGTCTGGCAGCTTCTCGGCCGAGACCACGGCGGGCATCGAGACCACCGAACCGGACTCATAGGCCGTCCGAAGCAGGCAGTCGCCTGGGAGTGTGCGTTCACGAATCTCCTTGCTGTAGCGACTGAGCAGATCGTCCAATGCCCCCATCACCTCGTTGGCATGCCGCTTGTACAGATCGAACACCCGCTGTGCAGCCTGCCCAGCTTTGTTGTAGTTCAGATACTTGAAGACCCGGCCCACGTCGGGGTAGCTGGTGACGAACTGCGCCACGTCCGTGAGGCCTTTCACCTGATTGGCTCGCTCCAGATAGGCTGCCGCCATGATCTTGTCCACGTTCTTCTTCTGATCTTGGGCGTCGCGGCTCTGGGTGAACACGTCGAACTTGTAGTGTTCGGCCGGGTCGTGCTGGTCAGCCTTGGCAGCGAGAACAGCAAATCGGCGGTCGATGCATTGCGAGCAGCCTCCACAGTGGGTGTGCTGGTTCGTCATCTCCCAGGTGTGGGTGCAGGTCATCGAATGCTTGATCAGGTCGTGGCAACCAGCGTCCGTGATGACCTTGACGACGTCCGCCTTCGTTTTCCAGATGTAGAGGTTCTCGACTGCGAAGGGCTCACCTGCCACCAATGAGAGCAGGTCTTGGAAGCCTTTCATCACTCTCGGGTGCGTTGTCCTTGTGGCACGGCCACCGACCACCTGAGCGCACACCGGAAGGTTCAGGCTGATGACTCCGTTCTCGTAGAAACGGACGCTCTTGAGATTGAGCATCCGGGCAATCGTCGCGCCAATAGAGACGTACAGGAACGACCGGCTGCGCTGGGTGTACTCGTGGTTCAGTTCTTTGGTCTTGTGGACGCGAACGGTAATGCGGTGCGGCACGTTGTCGCCTGCTTTCGCGGCCAGCATCTCTTCGAGTACCCGGTGTCGCTTGTTGAGCTTGGATGTCGACTTGTGCGTGACCAAGAGCACGCGCCGCTTCTGGTTCACAACCTCATCGATGGCACCGGCCAGCGAGTCCAGCCCCCCGGAGAACATGACCACCTGTTCTGGCATCCCGTACATCTGCTGGGTGTCATTGAACTCGAGGTATTCCTGGAACTGGTGATCCTGGTCGAGTTTGACGAAGTCGAACTGGTACTGGTCGTCGGAAAGGAACCCGAGCGTTGAGCACAGCGTTTCCTGCACCTCCGCACAGTTCCAAAAATCGGGATTGCGCACCGGAACCACGAAGTGCAGATCGCGCCGCCAGCCATCACCAAAGGAATCGACATCGTCCGCACCGCGTCTGACCACCTGATCGGCGCTATAGACGTAGGTGGCGATCTCCAGCAGGTCGTGAAACAGCGGCGGCACACCACGAAACATTTTGGTGTGGACGTCTTCGATCCGCAGGGTGATGTTGCCGTGCCCGGCCTTGCCTGAGAGCCGCAGCCGCAGATCGCGCGAGGGATCTTCGCTGATACCTTTGGCGGATGCGTTGCCGCACAGAACGTATCGTTTACCTTGCATCGCTGCGCGCCCCCGCTTTCAACTCGTCCTTCATCTTTTTCAGCGCGTAGCCTGCGAATCCGTCCGACGATTTTCTGGAAATGTCACCGCCCTCATGAAACCGGTGCTTTGAGAACCAGTCGCTTGAAAATTTCTCGACGATGACCGACGCCTCTCGGGTATGTGTTTCAAGCGCCGCATTGAACTGGGCGGATTGATTCATCGTCGCAAAGCGCATTCCATCGCCAAGCTGGGTGTTCACGACCTTGCTCAGGAAATATTGCAGCCCTTCATTGGCAAGCCGGGCAAAGAATCGCCGGGAGAAGTCACCGAACTCCTTGGGCTTCCCCAAGTCCGCGAGCGCCGCCCGCATCGTGTCTGGATCAGACGAAAAGAGCGATTGAAGCTTGGGCGCGAGGACATCGTTGACGGCACCGACGATGGCCCGATTGGCAAGGCCCCCGAGGTCGGATCGCTGGCCGTTACCCTCTACGCGCCGATCCAGTGCTTCGGTGATCGCCGTTGTCACATCGATGAGGGAGGGGTCGGCAGGT
>NZ_JBKBVU010000277.1:0-3038 GCF_046289365.1 Caldimonas sp.
AAAAGCCCCAGGCTTCGTTCTCGGTGGCGGGGATGGTCTGCTGGGTCGTCATCGTGGGCTCCGTTCGCTGGATCGTTGCGACACCCGTAGTAACGCGCTTCTTCGTTGAGAAGCCAAGCACCGCTTGGCCTCTTTCTCGATCTTTCTGATCAGGCGATGCGGTACACCCGCTCGCCGCCTTTGGGCTTGTCCGACACGATGGCGAGGCCCAGCTTCTTCTTCAGTGCCCCGGCGAAGGTGCCGCGCACCGTGTGCGCCTGCCAGCCGGTGGCGGCACAGATCTGGCGGATGGTGGCACCCTCGGGGCGCTGCAACATCCGGATCACCTCGGCCTGCTTGCTGTTCGCCCGGGTGCGCGGCTTGGCCCAGGTGGCCTCGGCCGCCGCAACCGCAGCCTCCAGTTCGGGATCGCCCGTCTCGGCGGGCGCCCCTTCAGCGTTGGCGATGATCCGGTCGAGATGGGTTTCGAATCGACCGATGCGCGTCTGGCCGGCGCCGGGGCGCGCAAGCCCCAAGGCGTCGTAGCCCTCGGCGGCGACGCGCCAGCCCTCGCCATCGGGCGTGATCAGGGCGCGTTTGAACATCCCGTCGAGCACTTTCTGGCGGGCGCCGCCTTTGATGTGGTCGGGGAACCAGTCGATCTTGCCGTCGGTGTGGTGGACGGCGTGGGCGAGGATGGCGTGCTGGGCCGGGGTCAGTGGCGTGGTGCTCATGGGCTGCTCCTTCACAGGGGTTGATCGGGTGACGTGATGAACGCGCTGTTCCACCCAGAAGCCAAGCGTTTTGTGCTGGGCGTTCAGGGCATGCCATCAGGTGTGGGTCTTATCCGACGGCGTGGCTTGGCGGCCCTGCTCGACACCGGCGTTGAAGGCGGCTTCGAGCGCCTTGCGCAAACACCAGACCGCCACGTCGTGGAAGTCGAGGCGATCGGCGTGGCGGGCTTGCAGGGTGTCGATGCCCAGATGTTTCTGGGCGATCTGGGTGAGGAGGGTGTCGATCGGGCTCATGGCGTTTCCTTTCGAGAGGTGGTTGGCGTGACGTGATGAACGCGCTGTTCCCGATGGAAGCCAAGCTCCATTCGCAGATTGACGAACAGATGATTGAAGAAGGTGACGATGGGACTGTCCATTCGCGCCTACGCGCGCCACCGTGGCGTGTCGCACGTGGCCGTGAAAAAGGCCATCGACACTGGGCGGATCACGCCGCTACCGGACGGCACGATTGACCCGGACACGGCGGACGCCCAGTGGGCACAAAACACCTTGCAAGCCCGCAAGGTAGTCGAGCCGGCGAAGGTCCGCCATGTGAAGGCGCGGGCACTGCCCGGGCGCGATGTGCCCGAACCCGCTACCCCACCGTTGTCGACGGGCGGCACCTCGCTGCTGCAGGCGCGCACGGTCAACGAGGTGCTCAAGGCCAAGCTCAACAACCTGGAGCTGGCCCACCGCAAAAAGGAACTGGTGGATCGGGCGCAGGCCGTGGCGCACGTGTTCAAGCTCGCGCGCATCGAGCGCGACGCGTGGTTGAACTGGCCCGCGCGCATCTCCGGCCAGATGGCCTCCGCGCTCGGGGTCGATGCGCACCGGATGCACGTGGCCTTGGAGACGGCCGTGCGTGAGCACCTGATCGAACTGGGCGAGTTGCGTCCACGGGTGGACTGATGGAATTCGAAAACAAGCGAAGCGCAGTTTCGCGAGCCCAAGGCGAGAAGGAGCAAAGCGACTGGCACTACGAAGGCGCGCTAGAGATCGAGCGGGCCTGGCGCGAGGGACTCACGCCCGATCCGCTGCTGACGGTATCCGAGTGGGCCGACCGCCACCGGGTGCTCTCCAGCAAGGCATCCGCTGAGCCGGGGCGCTGGCGCACCAGCCGCACGCCGTACCTGAAGGCGATCATGGATTGCCTGTCGCCAACCTCGCCGGTCGAGCGGGTGGTGTTCATGAAAGCCGCCCAGCTCGGCGCGACCGAGATGGGGTCGAACTGGATCGGCTACGTGATCCACCACGCGCCGGGGCCAATGATGGCGGTCTGGCCCACGGTGGAGATGGCCAAGCGCAACTCCAAGCAGCGCATCGACCCGCTGATCGAGGAATCACCCGCGCTTGCCGAATTGATCGCTCCGGCGCGCTCGCGTGATTCGGGCAACACCATCCTGGCCAAGGAGTTCCGGGGCGGCGTGCTGGTGATGACCGGCGCGAACAGCGCCGTGGGCCTGCGCTCGATGCCGGTGCGCTACCTGTTCCTCGATGAGGTGGACGGTTATCCCCTGGACGTCGAGGGCGAAGGCGATGCGATCTCGCTGGCGGAGGCGCGCACGCGCACGTTCGCGCGGCGCAAGATCCTCATCGTCTCAACACCGACGATCTCGGGGGCGAGTGCCATCGAGCGCGAGTATGAGGCCAGCGACCAGCGGCGCTACTTCGTGCCGTGCCCGCACTGCTCGCACCGCCAGTGGCTGCGCTTCGAGCAACTGCGCTGGGAGCGTGGCGCGCCCGAGACGGCGGCCTACATCTGCGAGTCCTGTGACGCTTCGATTGCCGAGCACCACAAGACCTGGATGCTGGAGCACGGCGAGTGGCGCGCTCTTGTCCCGGAGAACGGCGCCAAGACGGCGGGCTTTCACCTGTCCTCGCTGTACAGCCCGGTGGGTTGGCGCAGCTGGCGCGACATCGCGGCTGCCTGGGAGGCTGCGGTCAACAAGGAGTCCGGATCGGCCGCCGCCATCAAGACCTTCAAGAACACCGAGCTGGGCGAGACCTGGGTCGAGGAAGGCGAAGCGCCCGACTGGCAACGGCTGGTCGAGCGGCGCGAGGACTATCCGCTGGGGCGCATTCCCTCTGGTGGCCTGCTCCTGGTCGGCGGCGCCGACGTGCAGAAGGACCGCATCGAGGCCTCCGTCTGGGCCTTCGGGCGAGGCAAGGAGAGCTGGCTCATCGAGCACCGGGTGCTGGTGCGCGGATCCAACGATTTCGAGTATCAGGGGCAGCGGTTCAAGAGCCTGACGGCGATTGCCCGCCACATCACCGGCACGCCGTGGT
>NZ_JBKBVU010000055.1:0-17721 GCF_046289365.1 Caldimonas sp.
CGCCGAGCCCGGCACCGGCCCGCGACAAGGCCGAGGCCGAGGCCGCCAGGGCCCGGGCCCTGCTCGAAGGCCGTCCATCCGCACAGGCCGAGGAGGCGGCGGCACGCTACGTGGTGCAGGTGGGCGCCTACAGCGAGACGGCCAGTGCCCGCGAGGTGCGTGCCAAGGTCGAGAAGCTCGGATTCAAGACCTACACACAGGTGGTCGACACGGCGGCGGGGCAGCGCATCCGCGTGCGGGTGGGCCCGTTTGCCTCACGGGACAAGGCCCAGCAGGCGGCCGATAGGCTCAAGGCCGCCGGCCTGCCCGGGGCAGTGCTCACGCTGTAAGCCATGGACGCCATCGGCTGGGTCGACATCGCCCTCGTCACGCTGCTGCTGGTATCGGTGGTGCTGGGCCTCGTGCGTGGCTTGGTTTTCGAGGTGCTGGCCCTGGCCGGATGGGTGGTGGCCTTCTTTGCCGCGCAGTGGATCACGCCGCAGTGGAGCACGGCCGTGCCCATCGGCACCCCCGGGTCGATGGTGAACCACGTCAGCACCTTTGCGATCGTCTTCGTGGCCACGCTGTTCGTTTGGGGCTTGCTGGCCTGGCTGGTCAAGAAGCTGGTCCATGCCAGTGCGCTCAGCCTGCTTGACCGGCTCATGGGAGCCGCCTTCGGCCTGGTGCGTGGCGTGCTGATCGCCCTGGTGGTTACCCTGCTCGTGACCTGGACGCCACTGGCGCGCAGCGAACCCTGGCGTGCATCGCATGGGGCGGCGCTGCTGCAGCAGATGCTCCAAGGTCTCAAGCCCCTCATGCCCCGCGAGCTGGCCGACCGGCTCGCGCCCCGTTGAATTGTCTGGAAGGTAAACCATGTGCGGCATCGTGGGCGTCATCTCGAAGGCGCCGGTCAACCAGCTCATCTACGACGCGCTGCTGTTGCTTCAGCACCGCGGCCAGGACGCGGCGGGCATCGTCACGGCGATGGACACCAAGTTTTTCATGCACAAGGCGCGTGGCATGGTGCGCGATGTCTTCCGCACCCGCAACATGCGCGCGCTGCCCGGCAGCGTCGGGTTGGGCCAGGTGCGCTACCCCACGGCCGGCAACGCCTACAGCGAAGAAGAAGCGCAACCCTTTTACGTGAATGCGCCTTTCGGCCTGGTGCTCGTGCACAACGGCAACCTCACCAATGCCCATGCGCTGCGCAAGGAGCTCTTTGCGATCGACCGGCGCCACCTCAACACCGAGAGCGACTCCGAGGTGCTGCTCAACGTGCTGGCCCATGAGCTGGAGCTGGCCGCGCGCGACCTGCCCCTCACGCCGGAGGAGGTCTTCAAGGCCGTGCGCGGCGTACACAAGCGCATCAAGGGTTCGTATGCGGTGGTCTGCCTGATCGCCGGCTATGGTCTGCTGGCCTTCCGTGACCCTTACGGCATCCGCCCGCTGTGCTACGGTCAGGCCGATCTGCCCGAGGGCCCCGAGGTGATGGTGGCCAGCGAGTCGGTGGCGCTGGAAGGCACGGGCCACCGCTTCATCCGCGACGTGGCGCCGGGCGAGGCGATCTTCATCGACCTGGACGGCCGAGTACACGCACAGCAATGCGCCGAGCATCCCAGTCTGACCCCCTGCGTCTTCGAGTTCGTCTATCTGGCCCGTCCGGACTCCGTCATCGACGGCATTTCGGTCTACCAAGCCCGGCTCAACATGGGTGAGACGCTCGCCCAGCGAGTCATCTCGACCATGCCGCCCAGCGAGATCGACGTGGTGATCCCGATTCCGGAATCCAGCCGACCGTCGGCGATGCAACTGGCACAGAAGATCGGCAAGCCCTACCGAGAAGGTTTCGTGAAGAACCGCTACGTGGGGCGTACCTTCATCATGCCGGGGCAGGCCGTGCGCCGCAAATCCGTGCGCCAGAAGCTCAATGCAATGCCTCAGGAGTTCAAGGGGCGCAACGTGCTGCTGGTGGACGACTCCATCGTGCGTGGCAACACCTCGCGCGAGATCGTGCAGATGGCGCGCGAGGCCGGAGCGCGCAGGGTCTACATGGCCTCGGCAGCACCGCCGGTGCGCTATCCCAATGTCTACGGCATCGACATGCCCACCAAGAGCGAGCTGATCGCGCATGGCCGCAGCATCGAGGAGATCCGCGAATTCATCGGCGCCGACGCGCTGATCTACCAGGACGTGGCGGCCATGAAGAAGGCCGTGGGCTCGCTCAACACCGGCATCGACGGCCTGGAAGCCTCGTGTTTCGACGGCCACTACATCACCGGCGACGTGAGTGCCGAGGACTTCGCCGCCATCGAGACCCAGCGCACCTCGCAAGGCGAGGAAGAGGAACCCGGCCGTACCCGCCTGGCGCTGCAAAGCGCGGGCGATGCCTGAAGGAGGGGTGATGAGCGACAAGCCCGGCATCCCCCGCGTGGACCTGCCCGCCGATGCCCGCCTGGACACCCTGGCGGTGCGTGAGGGCCTGCCCGCCACGCCCTGGGGGGAGAACTCCGAGGCGCTCTTCCTCACCAGCAGCTTCGTGCACCCGGACGCCGCCACCGCGGCCGCGCGTTTCGCCAACGAGGAAGAGGCCTTCGTCTATACCCGCTTTACCAACCCCACCACGATGATGATGGAGCGGCGTCTGGCGGCCCTGGAAGGGGCGCAGGCCTGCATCGCCACCTCCAGCGGCATGGCGGCCATCCTGTTGCTCGTGATGGGCCTGCTCAAGGCGGGCGACCACATCATCTGCTCGCAAAGCGTCTTCGGCTCGACCATCAAGCTGCTGGGCGGCGAGATGGCCAAGTTCGGTGTCGAGACCACCTTCGTCTCGCAGACCGACGTGACCCAGTGGCGTGCGGCGCTCAAGCCCAACACGAAGCTGCTGTTTGCCGAGACGCCCACGAACCCGCTCACCGAGGCCTGCGACATCGCCGCGCTGGCCGAGATCGCCCACGGTGCCGGCGCCTGGCTGGCCGTGGACAATTGCTTCTGTTCGCCGGCCCTGCAGCAGCCCATCCAGTGGGGTGCCGACTTCGTCATCCACTCCGGCACCAAGTACCTCGATGGCCAGGGCCGCGTGATCGCCGGGGCCGTGTGCGGACCCCAGGCCGAGATCGAGGGCAAGCTCGTACCCTTGATGCGCAGCGCCGGCATGTGCCTGTCGCCCTTCAACGCCTGGGTGGTGCTCAAGGGGCTGGAGACGCTGTCCATCCGCATGAAGGCGCAGAGCGAGCGGGCCCTGGCGCTGGCGCAATGGCTGGAGACGCACCCGCAGGTCGAGCGCGTCTACTATCCCGGCCTGGCCTCGCATCCGCAGCACGAGCTGGCGATGCGCCAGCAGAACGGGCTGGGCGGGGCGGTGCTGTCCTTCATCGTGAAAGGCCAAGCCCAGGGCGGGCCCGAACGGGCACGCCGCAACGCCTTTCACGTGATCGACAGCACCCGCATCTGCTCGATCACCGCCAACCTCGGCGACACCAAGACCACCATCACCCATCCGTCCAGCACCTCGCACGGACGCCTGAGCGAAGACCAGCGCCTGGCGGCCGGCATCACCCAGGGCCTGATCCGCGTGGCTGTGGGCCTGGACGATGTCGAAGACCTGAAGGCCGACCTGCTGCGCGGCCTGGACACTCTGACCGCATGACCCAAGTCCGCACCCGCTTCGCCCCGTCCCCGACGGGCTTCATCCACCTGGGCAACATCCGCTCGGCACTCTACCCCTGGGCCTTCGCGCGGGCCAACCAAGGTGTGTTCATCCTGCGCATCGAGGACACCGATCTCGAGCGCTCCTCCCAGGCTGCTGTCGATGTCATTCTCGAAGGGATGAAATGGCTGGGTCTGGACCCGGACGAAGGTCCGTACTTCCAGATGCAGCGCATGGACCGTTACAAGGCCGTGATCTCGCAGATGCTGGAACAGGGCCTAGCCTACCGCTGCTACATGACCCCGGCCGAGCTGGACGCGCTGCGCGAGCGCCAGATGGCCGCCAAGCAAAAACCCCGCTACGACGGCACCTGGCGCCCCGAGCCCGGCAAGACTCTGCCGCCCGTGCCCGAGGGGGTGCAACCGGTGATCCGGTTCAAGAACCCCATCGGTGGAGCCGTGGTGTGGGACGACAAGGTCAAGGGCCGCATCTCGATCAGCAACGACGAGCTCGACGACCTGGTGATCGCCCGGCCCGACGGGACGCCGACCTACAACTTCTGCGTGGTGGTGGACGACATCGACATGGGCATCACCCATGTCATCCGTGGCGACGACCATGTGAACAACACGCCGCGCCAGATCAACATCTTCCGTGCGCTCGGCCAGGAGCCGCCGGTCTATGCCCATCTGCCCACCGTGCTGAACGAGCAGGGCGAGAAGATGAGCAAACGCAACGGCGCCAAGCCCGTGACGCAGTACCGCGACGAAGGCTACCTGCCCGACGCGATGATCAACTACCTCGCGCGCCTGGGCTGGAGCCATGGCGACGACGAGATCTTCACGCGCGAACAGTTCCTGCAGTGGTTCGACCTCGACCACCTGGGCAAGAGTGCCGGCCAGTTCGACGAGGCCAAGCTGCGCTGGGTGAATGCGCAGCACCTCAAGATGACCGAGGACGTGAAACTCGTGCCGCTGGTGCGTGAGCGGCTCGCGCGCCTGGGCTTGCATGCCGGCGATGATGCGGCCCTGGCCCGCATGTGCGGGCTCTTCAAGGACCGTTGCAGCACCACGGTGGAACTGGCGCAGTGGCTGGCGATGTACTTTGCGCCGGTGCAACCCGCTCCCGAAGACCTGGCCGCCCACGTGACCGAGGCCGTGAAGCCCGCGCTGCAAACCCTGCGCGACAAGCTCACCACGGTGGCGTGGGAGAAGGCGGCCCTCCAACAGGCCATCAAGGACAGCATCGCCGCCCATGGCCTGAAGATGCCGCAACTGGCCATTCCCGTGCGCGTGCTGGTGTGCGGCCGGACCCAGACACCGTCGATCGATGCGGTGCTCGAACTCTTCGATCGTGAGACCGTGCTCGAGCGCTTGCACATCTGAGAATTTTCGTTATATACTTTCGGTCTCGCTTGAACGGCGCGACGCAAACAGAAATCAGCAATGGTTTCTGGCACCTCGATGGGGGTATAGCTCAGCTGGGAGAGCGCTTGCATGGCATGCAAGAGGTCAGCGGTTCGATCCCGCTTACCTCCACCAACTATGGTGGCGCGCGGTTCAAGTCGGCGAAGATTTCAGTCCCCTTCGTCTAGAGGCCTAGGACACGACCCTTTCACGGTTGTAACAGGGGTTCGAATCCCCTAGGGGACGCCAAGTTTGGCGGTGCTTGTCGCAGCAATGCGAGAAACCCGCTACCGACGCGGAGTGGTAGTTCAGTCGGTTAGAATACCGGCCTGTCACGCCGGGGGTCGCGGGTTCGAGTCCCGTCCACTCCGCCAAATCATCCAAGCGGGGCAATCACCGAGAGGTGGTTGCCCCGTTTGCTTTCGCAGGTCGTCGCACAACCGCGGCGTGCAACATGCTCCGGCGTGAGGGGGGAAGCCTCATCATGCGGGTCGATGGCTCCCTCATGAACCCTGCTGAGCTCCTCTTGCGCTACCTGAAGGCCTACGAAGCCAAGGACCTGCGCACCATTGAAACCCTGCTGGCCGATGCGGTGCGGCTACAGGACTGGAATCTCACCGCTGTGGGCAAGTCGGCGGTCCTCGCGGAGACCCGGAAGAACTTCGACGATGCCAAGCAGTTGGACATCGAGATCGTGCGCGTGTACGGGGCTGGCCGCCATGCGGCGGCCGAGCTTCGCATCGTCGTAAACGAGACCATCGAGCTGAATGTGGTGGATGTCATCTCGCTCGACGAGCAGGGCAAGGTGGACACCATCCGCGCCTACAAAGGCTAGGCAGTGTCCGACCGCCCCATGGGAGGACTCACTGCCGCGTGAAGCAGCCCTGGTTCGAGAGCGTGGCCAGGCTGGATTCGACGGCGGCCAGCGTGGGCAGGATCGACGGTGTCTGATCGCCCAGCAGGCACAGGACCGTTTCGCTCTTCTTGCCCCAGACCACGGCGGAGCGGGTGCCGGTGATGGTCGTGAACTCGCCCCAGTTCGCGGCCACCCGTTCGTTCGACCCCGAGCGCGAGAAGACGACGTCTCCCAGGCGCGACGGCCCGGTCAGGGTGCCCGGACTCGTGCAGCTCGTGTTCGGGTAGGACACCACGCCCTGCGAGTAGGCGATGCTGGTGCTGGTCAGGGCCACCGCGCGCACCAGGCGCTTGAACGATTGCCCCCCGGCGGCGGTACAGCCGTTTTCGAGCCAATCCCCGACCAATCCGGGCACACCGGCGGTCAGCGGCGTGCCACCGTTCGGCGGGGGTTCGTTGTCGTCGTCGTTGTCTCCGCCGCCTCCGCCGCAGGCGATGAGCCCCGAGACCAGCAGCGCGAGACTGGCGCGTTTGCACGACTGAATTGCGTTCATGGTTGCCTTCCTATCGGTGGTGTTCGGTATGTCAGGCCCTGGGCCTGGTGAGCGAGTCCTCATGCTAGGAACGGGCTTGCGTGCGGTGTACTGCCCGCAGGGGCAGGGTGTTCGTTTTGCGCGACTGCCCGAAAGGGCAGTTCGATGGGTCGTGGGCCGGGCCACAATGCGGGGTGTCGGATGCCCGAAGAAGTGAGGACCGGTCCGGGATGAAGCTGCTGCTGGTCGATGACCATCCCCTGTTCGGCGTGGGCTTTGCCCACGCGCTGACCCAGGCTCGCGAGGGCCTCTCGGTCGTGACCGCTCTGACGCTGCAGCAGGGGCTGGCCGCGGCCGCCTCTCTCCCGGATCTGGACGTGGTGCTGATCGATTACCGCCTGGCCGGTGACGATGGCCTGGAGGGGCTGCGCCGTTTTGGTTCGGCACACCCTCTGGTGGCTCGCGTGCTGATCTCGGGCCTGGAAGAGCCCTCGCTGTTGCAGCGGGCGCGTCTGGCGGGCGCGGCAGGCTTCCTGGGAAAGTCACTGACGATCGATCAGATGCTCTCGGCGCTGGACTGCGTCTGCCAGGGGGGCGAATGCTTCGATGTGAAGCCCTCGAAAGGGCATGACAAGGGACTGACTCCGACGGCACGGCAACTCGAGGTCCTGCGCCTGCTGGTCCAGGGCCTGCCGAACAAGCGCATTGCCTTGGAGCTGGGCATTGCCGAACGGACCGTGAAGCTGCACGTGACGGCCTTGCTCGACATGCTTGGCGCGCGCAATCGCACGCACCTGCTGGTGCGTGCCCGTGAAACAGGCTTGATTTAGATGGAGAGCCTCATCCCCACGAGACCGGCACCACGGCAGGTGACCGAGGAGGACGCGGAGCAACTGGATCGATTGGTGCGGACGACTCCCTGGGCCTGGCTGCTCAGCACGGTGGGCGCAGTCCTGTGCTACCTGCAGTATGTGGATCGTTCGGACCATGCGCTTCTCACGGCCTGGCTGGTGGCGTTCTGCGCGGTGAGTGCGGGCCGACTGGTGGCTTCGCTGGTGGTGATGTCGGCTTCGCCGCTGCCGCGTCGTTCGCATGCCTGGATGGATGGGTGGCTGACCAGCACCTGGATCCACGCCCTGCAATGGGGAATGCTGCCACTGGTGGTGTGGACGCCGGGCCCTCCCGAGGCAGAGGCCATTCTCCACATGACGCTGGCTGCGATCGCGATGGGCGGTGCGGTGCGGCTCCCGGGCTTCTTCCGGACGCTGGTGGGGCATGTGGCCTGCGTCCTGGGCCCGCTGGTGCTGCGGGATCTGCTGATGGGCAATACATCCCAGTGGCTGATGGCGATGATGGCCTTTCTCATCGGCGTGTATGCCGTCATCAGCGGGCGCAATCAGTCGCGATCGCTGCAGGAGATCCTGGCGCAGCGAGAGCGCAATGCGCAGCTCATCGAGGCCCTGCGGCAGGAGAACGCACGCAGCGAAGCGGCCCGCCAGGCGGCGGAGGCGGCCAGCGCCGCACGCTCCCGCTTCTTTGCAGCGGCCAACCACGACCTGCGCCAGCCGCTGCATGCCATGGCCCTGCTGGCACAGACGTTGCACGGCCGGGGCGCGACGGTCCATGTGACCGAGGTCGCGCGGCATCTCGTCGACTGTGTGGAAGGCATGGCCGAGGTGGTGGATGACCTGCTGGAGATCACACGGCTGGATGTGGGGCAGCTTCAGCCGCAATGGTCGGTTTTCGACCTGCGCTCGATGCTGGAGGAATGCAGCCGCCCGTACGAGGCGATGGCGAGGGAAAAAGGGCTCGCTTTCGAGTTTTCCGCTGAATCGCTGAACGTGCGCAGCGATCGTGCGCTCCTGACGCGGGTAGTGTCCAACCTGCTGTCCAACGCCATCCGCTACACGCCGGCAGGGGCCGTGCGCCTGAAGGCTTGCGCACAAGGGGAGCGGGTCGATGTGCGCGTGGAGGACACCGGCATCGGCATCGCTGCTGAGCATCTGCCGCGCATCTTCGAGGAGTTCTACCAGGTGGGCAACCCGGCGAGGGATCGGCGCCTGGGCCTCGGCCTGGGACTGGCCACGGTCAAGAGGCTGGGCGAGTTGCTGGGCTTGTCCGTCTCGGTGGATTCCGCGACCGGGCGGGGGAGTGTCTTTGTCCTCAAGCTGCCCCTGGCCGCACAGGTGTCGATCACCGGCCGCGATGAGGATCCCTCACCTGTTTCTTCGCAGCCGTTGGTGAGCCAACGCAGGATCCTGGTGGTCGAGGACGACGCCGATTCCCGGACTGCACTGGTCGGCCTGTTGGAGTCCTGGGGGTGCGATGTGCGCGGGGTGTCGGGACTGGCTGAGGCACTGAAGCTGGTGAGTTCAGGCTATGAGCCGGAGGCGTTGATCGCCGATCTGCGGCTGGCCGATGGCGCCAGCGGCATCGAAGCCGTGCGCGTGCTGCGTGCGACGCTGGCGCGCGATCTCCCCGCCGTCATCGTGACCGGCGATGCTGGCAGTGACCACGTCCAGGCCGCGGGTGCGGCGGGCCTGAGCGTGGCGCTCAAGCCCGTGAGGGCCCGGCAACTGCGGGCCTTCCTCCATCAGGCCCTGACGACGTCTTGACGGATGGCCTGCCCGAAAGGGCTGTTGCCCGCTGGATGAGTGCACCCTAGCATGACCGCAGGAACAGAACAGCCCGGCGCACACGCCCTCTGACGACAACAGGTTCTCTCTCATGCCTTCACATGCAGCCATGCGGGCGGATGCCCTGGCCGACTGGCGTCGCCAGGGCACCTTCTTCCTCTGGCGGAGCCGGCGCATCTTCGTGGCCAGCGCCGGAGCGGGGTCCACGATGCTGCTGATCCACGGGTACCCGACGGCGTCCTACGACTGGCACCGCCTGTGGCGACCCCTCGCCTCCCGGTTTCGGGTGCTGGCGCCGGACCTGCTCGGGCTGGGCTTTTCCGACAAGCCTTCGGGGCATGCCTACCGCATCGCCGACCATGCCGACATGATCGAGGATCTGCTGTCCCACACGGGGCTACGGCAGGTGCACGTGGTGGCACACGATCTGGGCGTCAGCGTGGCGCAGGAACTTCTCGCGCGCCAGTTGGAGGGGCAGACCGAGTATCAGATCCGTTCGCTTGTGCTGCTCAATGGCGGACTGTGCCCCGAGGCCTACCACCCCCGCCCGATACAGCGCCTGCTGGCGTCACCGCTGGGGCCGTGGTTGGGGCCGCGCATGCCGCGGCGGGCCGTCGAGCGGGCGATCCGATCGCTGTTCGCGCCGGGACGTCCGCCTTCGGCCGAGCTTCTCGACCACTTCTGGCAATTGATCACGCACAACGAGGGTCTCCAAGTCGCCCATGCGGCAGGACGCTTCTGGGTGGACCGCCTGGAGCATCGCGACCGACTCGTCGAGCCGCTGCTGTCGCGGGCGGTGCCCTGCCGGCTGATCAACGGCTCGGTGGATCCCAACTCGGGCGATCACATGGCCCGGCGATACCGGGCCCTGGTCCCCCAGGCCGACATCGTGAGTCTGCCGGACGTGGGGCATTGGCCGCAGATCGAGGCGCCAGAGTTGGTGATCGAGTCGCTGCTGGAGTTCGTGGGGCGGCATGAGCAGGGGGCCCACCAGGGGGCGCCGAGGGTGCCGAGGCCGCAATGCGCCTGAAGCTCATCGAATTCGAAAGGGTCTCTCCCATGCGTCTCGCAGCAACTTTCGTGGCATGGATGACGGCAGTCCTGCTTCATGCCCCGGCGTTTGCCCTCGGAGCCATCCTGCATCTGCAGGGGGAGGTCGGAGACCGGGAGGCCTATTTCGCCGATGTCAGCGCCATCAGCAACCGCACTCCGGTGTCGGACATCCTCGGGCCGAGGCTCATCTATGAGATTCCGGTGACGGCCGTCTATGAGCACGCCAGCAAGCCGGAATGGGTGTTCATGCACCTGCAGTTCGATTGCCCGGCGCCCGTCTCCATGGACCTGAAAAAGATGAAAGCGGTGGAGAACCTGGACAAGGTCCAGGCCGGCGACACGGTGAAGTTCCGCATCGGCCCCGGCAGCTACCAGGTGCCGCGCATCGATCTCCGACCGCGGCCGCTGCCCGCGAGCGACTGGCGGTCGAGCAGCGCGCCGATGTTGAGCCGGGCCGCGGCGATCGCCTGCAACTCGATCGACTTCGGCCAGGCCGTTCGCAAGGCGGTGTCCCGCCGGGACGACTTCGACCACGACGCCTTCGGCAAGGAGATCCACGCGACGCTTCGCCTGCCCGCCGATCTCCAGCTCGTCGGCCTCACGCTGGCATCCGAGTTCCTGGATTTCGCCTGGACCGTCCTGTGGTGGGAAACGGTGCTCGAAGGCAAGCGACCTAATCCCAGCGGCAAGTGGACGCAGAAGGCTTCCCAGGCCGACAAGGAGGCCGCCGTCAGGAAGATCCGCAGCGAGTACGACAAGATCGCGCCGCAGGTGACCGCGGCACGCAAGAGCCTCAGCGAAGGCATCGCGCGGATGGACGCCGAATTCGAGTTCCAGGACAGGGCGGCAGGCTGGAGGAAGGGACGCCAGCTCAACTCCTTCGAGGTGTCGATGAACCAGGTCTGGGTCGGCCGTCCCGAGCAGGAGGTGGTGAGCAAGATGGGAAGCCCCGGGCTGAACCAGGCTGGTGACACCCGCTTCCTGGCCTACACGAGGTATTTCGACAACCGGGGTTACGCCGTCCACCGGGGCAGCGGCGCCCTGGTGTCCGAGGGCATCTACGCCGAATGCCATGTGGAGTTTGTCACCCTGCAAGACAAGCAAGGCGTTTGGCGGGTGGCCGATGTGCGCGTACGTGCCGGCGGAAGCCACAACGGCATGGCCCGAGACCTGTGCCATGGCCTGACGCGCATTCCCGACTGACCGAGGACGACGAGTATGAATTCCCCATCGATCGTGGCGCTGGCGCTGGCGCTGGCAGTTCCAACCGCACTCGGTGCCAATGCAGACGGCTTCGATGTGCTGGCCGGCATCATGGACACCTCCAAGAGCGAAATCAATGCGAGACAAGCCATCCAGAGCAGCAAGCAGGGCTTCCAGGACAGCCATCATGTCAAGAAGTACCGTGAAGGCCATTGGCAGTTCTTCCAGGCCAAGTCTGCGGCCAAGCCGGGGGAGTTCTGCTCGGCGTTGTTCCTGAGGGAGGGCAAGGGGGTGGCGATCCTGGGTCCCGGCGGCAGCTACAAGGGCGCGCTGTTGATGCTGTTCAACACCCATGACAAGGCAGGGTTTCCTGCGGCAGCCCAACCCAGACCCATCGCCGTCACCTTGACGCAGGGGGCCGGCGCACCGGTGAACACGCGGGCGCTCAACTACAAGGTGGGCTCCTGGGAGACACCCGTCGTGGTGTTCGCCGTCCCGACCGTGGATGCGGCCTTGGCAGGCATGGAGGACAGGCTGGCGTTTCACCTCCAGCACGAAGGCAAGACGCTCGTGAACGTCGAGTGGCATTCGGGCATCAGGGCACGGGGAGAGATCCGCAAGTGCCTGTCGGGGGAGCCCTTCGGGAAGGAGTAGTCAGCCTTCGCGATCCAGTCCCCGGCGCAGTGCCTGCCTGGAATGCTGGCGTTCGGCCGATCGCCCCTTGCGATGCGCCCCCGCCTTGCGCTGCTGTGCCGGTGCCACTAGCGGGTTGCGGGGCTTGGGGGCGGGGATGTGCAGCTTGCGCTTGCGCTGCGAGGTCATGGCTTCGCCGTGGAATGCACCTGGTCGATCACCGTCTTGGCGGCACGGAAGCCTTCGATGGCAGCGGGAAAGCCGCAGTAGAGGGCCGAGTGCAGCAGCATCTCCTTCAGTTCCTCGACCGTGACGCCGTTGTTCAGCGCACCGCGCACGTGGCCTTCGAGTTCCTGGCGCTTGCCCAGGGCCACGAGCATGGCCACGGTGATCATGCTGCGCGTCTTCGGGTCCAGGCCGGGGCGGGGCCACACGGTGCCCCAGGCCAGCGAGGTGACGAGTTGCTGCAACTCGGCGTGGAAGTCGTCGGCATTGGCAAAGGCACGCTCGACGAAGTCAGGGCCCATCACGCGTCGGCGCATGGCCAGGCCGTCGCGAAAGGCATCGCGGCTGAGGTTGAGCGTGAGGTCGGCGGTGCTGGGGTCGGGGATGTGGCTCATGGTGCAAGGAAATCGGCGGCTCAGGGCGCCGATTCTCGCTCAGACCCTGAGGGCCCGACCTGGGGCTTTCCGCGCGGGATCAGGCCGGTGACGAGGGCGGTGCCCACCAGGACGCCGCCGGCCAGCATGGCCGACGTGACGGCTTCGTCCAGGAAGCCCCAGCCCCACAGCACCGCAAAGGCCGGGATCAGGATGGTCATGGTGATGGGATGGGTGGGCCCCACGCGGCCCATCAGTCGGAAGTAGAAGCAGAGGATGTAGGCCAGGCCCGTGCACACCAGGGCCACCGGGCCGATCGGGCCGGCGGCCAAGCGCATGAAGAGGAAGAACGCGCCCCAGAGGCGGCCAGGAGGACGAGTTCGGTGAGATCGCGGGGCTTCATGCGGCCAGCACCCGTTCGAGGCGAAGCAGCGCGACCTTGCGTTCCAGGCCGCCGGCGTAGCCGGTGAGGCGGCCGTCGCTGCCCACGATGCGGTGGCAGGGCACGAGGATGGACACCGGATTGCGTCCCACGGCCGCGCCCACGGCGCGCACGGCCTGCGGGCGGCCGATGCGTTCGGCCAGGCTGCGGTAGCTGAGCGTGTGCCCCTGGGGCACCTTCAGCAAGGCCCGCCAGACCTCGCGCTGGAAAGCAGTGCCATGCAGGTCCAGGGGCAGGTCACAGCGCAAGGTGCCGTTGCGCCAGTAGTCGGCCAGGATGGCTTCGACCGCTTGCAGCAATGGGTCGTCGTCACGCAGCGGCGCGTCCAGGGCCTCCGGGGTGTCCTTCTGACCTTCGGCGAACCACAGGCCGGCCAGGCCGGCGTCGGTGCGTGCCGCCCAGATCGTTCCGAGGGGGGAAGGCCAGAGGCGCTGCGCGGTGTAGGGGATGTTCACGGCGATGGTTGTGCAATGGGGTGGATGCGTCGATCTGTCCGTGCAGACGATAGCGGCGGCGAAGGGGCCTGGGCCGGGTCGAGCCAGGCCCATAGCCGGATCACGGCATAGGCCCGCCAGGGGCGCCAGGCCTCGGCCAGTTGCTCGGCTTCGCGTACCGAGCACGGGCGCCCCAGCCGCTGCGACAGGGCCTTGAGCACGGCCACGTCGCCAGGCGGGAAGGCGTCGGGCCAGCCCAGTGCGCGCATCGCGATGTAGTGGGCCGTCCACGGCCCAACACCGGGCAGGGCTTGCAGGGCCTGCACGGCGGCGGGGACCGGGTGGGGTGCGCCCCCGAGGGTCGGGGCCCGCAGCAGCGGGCTCAGCGTGGGCCAGGCCCGGGCCAGCGCACCGATCGCTACGGCCCGTTGGCGCACCAGGCCCAGGCGGCCCAGGGCCTCAGGTGCTGCCTCGGCCAGGCGCTCGGGCCGGGGAAAGCAGCGCCGCACCTCGGGCCAGGGACTCTCGAGGGTCTCGCCGTAGGCGTCGACCAGCCGGGTGGCCAGTGTGCGCGCAGCGGCCACCGTGACCTGCTGCCCCAGCACGGCACGCACGGCCAGCTCGAAGGGATCGAGCGCGCCGGGCAGGCGCATGCCGGGGTGGGGGAGGTCCTTCAGGCGGGCATCGACCTGCTCGGGTAGGGCGTCGAGGTCGAGCCAGCGGCGCACGGCCGGCAGCAAGGTGCTGCTGGCAGCCACCAGCGCAGGTGAGAGTTGAAGCTCGACCCGGGCGCGAGGCACATTGAAGCGCACGGCCAGCCAGCCGCTGAGCCAGCGGCCGTCCTGGGTGGGGTGGGGCCATTGCAGGCTGCGGCGCCAGCCCCCGGGTGCCGGCGCTTCGACACCGGGAAGGGCCCGCTGCGCCAGGAAGGCCCACAGTGCGGCCAGGTCGTGAGGCGGCCGGTAGGCCAGGCGCAGCACCGGCCCTTGGGGTTCGGGGGCCGCCAGGCGCTGGCGCCGCAGCTCGGTGGGCTGCAGGCGGTAGTGGTCGGCGAAGGTGGCGTGGAAGCGCCGCAGGCTGCCGAAACCGCTGGCCAGGGCCACGTCGGTCACTGGAAGGTCGGTGTCGGTGAGCAGCTGCTTGGCCAGCAGCAGGCGGCGGGTCTGCAGATACTGCAGCGGGGTGACCCCATGCTCGGCCTGGAAGATGCGGCGCAAGTGCCGGTCACTGATGCCCAGGCTTTGGGCCAGCCGGGACACGGGGGGCCCGTCAGGCAGGCCAGCCTGGGCGTCGAGCCAGGCAGCGGCCTGGCGGGCCAAGGTGCGCGAGGCATCCATCACCGTCCAGGCCAGGCGCTGGCCCGGTGCCACTTCCGGCCGGCATTTCAGGCAGGGACGGAAGCGCGCCGCCTCGGCCTGGGCTGCGCTTTCGAAAAAGCGGCAGTTGCGCTGCAGCGGCGTGCGCACGCGGCAGACCGGGCGACAGTAGATGCCCGTGGATGTCACGCCCACGAACAGGCAACCATCGAAGCGCGCATCGCGCGATTGCAAGGCGGCGTAGGCGGCATCGTGATCCAGCATGCGGCCATTATCGGCGTGTGAGGCGGCCGGGCTCGCCGTTTCCGGACATCTCGTCGAAGGCCCCGCCGACGCTCCCTACAATGGACGCTTCGATCAGACCGCAGCGAAGGAACTCCCGTGCAGCCAGCCGCATCGATCTTCAAGGCTTATGACATCCGTGGGATCGTCGGGACCACCCTGGACGAGACTGTGGCCGAGCACCTGGGCCGGGCCTTTGGCACGGAGGCGCGAGCGATCGGCGAAAAGGCGGTGGCGGTGGGCCGTGACGGGCGCGTGTCGGGCCCGTCGCTGTCGGCAGCGCTGATCCGGGGGCTGCGTTCCACGGGCGTCGATGTCATCGACCTGGGCGCCGTGACCACGCCGATGAGCTACTACGTGGCCGCCACGCGCGGCGACCAGGGCTGCCATTCCAGCATCCAGGTGACGGGCAGCCACAACCCGAAGGACTACAACGGCTTCAAGATGGTGCTGGCCGGGCGCGCCATTTACGGCGACGAGATCCAGGGCCTGCGCCGCCGCATGGAGGCCGAGGACTACGTGCAAGGCGAGGGCGCGCTGCAGAGGCTGGACGTGCTGCCCGAGTACACCCGGCGCATCGCGGGCGACGTGACGCTGGCCCGTCCGATGAAGATCGTCGTCGATTCCGGCAACGGCATCCCGGGCGCTTCGGCGCCGGGCATCCTGCGCGCCCTGGGCTGCGAGGTGATCGAGCTCTATTCCGAGGTGGACGGCGACTTCCCCAATCATCACCCCGACCCGTCCAAGCCCGAGAACTTGGCCGACCTGATCGCCGCCGTGCGCGAGCATGGGGCTGAGCTGGGCCTGGCGTTCGACGGCGACGGCGACCGCCTGGGGGTGGTCACGCGCGACGGCCACAACATCTACCCTGACCGCCAGATGATGCTCTTCGCGCGCGACATCCTGCAGCGCAACCCCGGCGCGACCATCATCTACGACGTCAAGTGCAGCCAGCGCCTGGCCCAGGTGATCCGCGAGGCCGGCGGCGTGCCGATGATGTGGAAGACCGGCCATTCGCTCGTCAAGGCCAAGCTGCGTGAAACCGGTGCACCCTTTGCCGGCGAGATGAGCGGACACGTCTTCTTCAAAGAACGCTGGTACGGCTTCGATGACGCCACCTACACGGCAGCACGGCTGCTGGAGATCCTGAGCCGCCATGAGGACCCGAGCGCCGTGCTCGATGCACTGCCCACCAGCCACAGCACGCCCGAGCTCAACATTGCCTGTGCCGAGGGTGAGCACCATCGCCTGATCGAGCAATTGCGCAAGACGGCCCGCTTCGAGGGCGCGCGCGAGGTGGTCGACATCGACGGCTTGCGCGCCGAGTACGACGATGGCTTCGGCCTGGTGCGGGCTTCCAACACCACGCCGGTGCTGGTGCTGCGCTTCGAGGGCCACACGCCCGAAGCCCTGGATCGCATCCGCGAGCAGTTCCTGGCTGCGGTGCGCCATGTGAAGCCCGATGCCCGCATCGGCGGGGCAGCGCATTGACCGAACCGGCGGTTCGCTGCTCCGAACGCTGGGCCCGGCAGGCCTATGCGGCAGCGATGTGGCTGCTGCAGCCGCTGTATCTGGCCCGGCTGTGGTGGCGCGCCCGCCATGAGCCGCTCTATCGACACCGGCTGGCCGAGCGCTTCGGCTGGTACGACGGCCCGCCGGTGTCTGCGGGGGCGGTGTGGCTGCATGCGGTCTCCCTGGGTGAGACGCGGGCGGCCGCGGGGCTGGTCCAGGCCCTGAGGGCGGCTCGCCCGGGGCTGCGCCTGCTGCTCACCCATGGCACGGCTACCGGACGCGAGGCCGGGCAGGCCCTGCTGCAGCCGGGCGACCGCCAAGTCTGGCTGCCGTACGACACGCCCGGCGCGGTCGCGCGTTTTCTGGCCCATCATCGCCCCGCCCTGGGTCTGTTGATGGAGACCGAGATCTGGCCCAACCTCCAGCATGCCGCTGCCCGCTTGGGCGTGCCAATGGTGCTGGTCAATGCCCGCCTGAGCGAACGCAGCCTGCGGCGCGGCCATCGTCTGGGCGCCCTGATGCGACCGGCGGCACGCAGCCTGCGGCTCGCGCTGGCGCAGACCGAGGACGACGCCGTGCGCCTGCGCGAGGCTGGTGTCGTGCGGGTCGAGGTATGCGGGAATCTGAAGTTCGATATGGCGCCACAACCCTCGTTGCTGGCCCTGGGACGTGCCTGGCGCTCGGCCTGGGAAGCGGGCTCACCGCGGCCGGTGGTCCTGGCGGCCAGCACGCGCGAGGGCGAGGAGGCTGCCTTGCTGCATGCCTGGCAGGCCTTGCCATGGCCGCGGCCGCTGCTGCTGCTGGTGCCGCGGCATCCGCAGCGCTTCAGGGAGGTGGCGGCCTTGGTGGAGTCGGCCGGACTGGGCCTCGTGCGGCGCTCGCAGTGGGGCACGGCGATGCCCGAGGCGGCGGTCGGCCGGGCCGACGTGTGCCTGGGCGACAGCCTGGGAGAGATGCCGGCGTACTATGCCGCGGCCGACGTGGCGCTGCTGGGCGGCAGCTTCGAGCCGCTGGGAGGGCAGAACCTGATCGAGGCTGCCGCCTGCTGCTGCCCCCTCGTGATGGGGCCTCACACTTTCAACTTCTCCGAGGCGGCCGAACTGGCCCTACAGGCGGGAGCGGCCTGCCGTGTCGAGACCCTGGCACAGGGCGTTCCCAGGGCGGCGGCCCTGGCGATTTCCGGCGCACAGCG
>NZ_JBKBVU010000278.1:0-2995 GCF_046289365.1 Caldimonas sp.
GGCGGCGCAAGGCCAGCCTGCGTGATGGGGACGTTCTGCATCTGCATGCGGGGCACATCGCCGCCTTCGACCGGCGGCAGGTTCTCGAGGGCACGGACCTCGTTGATGGTCATGACGCCGTTGGTCAGCATCTGCTGGTAGAAGGAGGCGCGCGCCGCGCTGTCGCCGCGCAGCAGGCCTTCCAGGTTGAACTCGATGGTGATGCCGGCGAGCCGATCCGCCACCGACAGCAGCTGCTTTTCCAGCGCCTGTTCGATGCGTTTCAGGCGCCGGCGCAGGGTGAACTTCTGGAACCCCAGGGTCTGCTGCTCGAGGCCTGTGCCCCAGCTGGTGGTTTTCTCGGTGTGCCCGACCATGAACGGCGGCACGCCGAAGAAGCGGCAGACTTCCTCGACCGAGAAGGCCCGGCTCTGCAGCATCTGCGCGTCTTCCGGACTGATCGAGAGCTGGACCCAGTCCATGCCGCGATCGAGCAGCATCGGTCGGCCTGCATTGATCGCCCCGGCAAACTTCTCCTGCAGCAGTTCCTCGGCCAGCCGGCGCTGGTCGATCGTCAGCGTATCCGCTGTTTTCAGCAGGCCCGACGGGCGCACCCCGTTGCGGAAGGTGTCGCCCGAGGCCCGCTCGATCGCCTGGGCCAGCCCGAACGACTGACGGCCGGCGCTCAGCGTCGAGAGACCGCCGAGCGGATTGCCGCCGAAGCCGCGGATGTGCAGCACCCGGTCCTGGCCGACGACATGGCGGACGCCCTGGTCCACCCATTCATACTCCAGCGCACCGTCATCGCGGCGGCGCACGGCCATCAGTTCAGGGGCGACTGGCACGCCCAGTGCAATCACCCGTCCGTTGCCGGCCCGGATCACCTCGGCATAGGCATTGCCGTGCAGCTCGACGCTGGCACAGATGAACTCCCAGAAATCGAGCGCGGTCTGGTCAGCGTTGGGGCTGTCATGCAGGATCCGGTAGAGCGGATGATCGTCCGCCACCGTCCGTGCGCCCCCTTTCGTCCGATAGACCATGAGCGGCAGCGAGGCGATCGTGCCGGCCAGCAGGTTGACGCAGGCCCAGGCCGCAGCCAGCCCCAAGACAGAGGTGGTGCTGACGATTTCGCCGCTGGCGCTCGGGCGCGCACCCAGTTCGCGGTAGAGAAACGGGTCGGTGAGGCCGATCGAGCGGGCCAGGTAGCTGACCGCCTTTTGCAGCAGGTTCACGCGGCGAGGCTCTTCAGCCAGTCGTCGATCGTCCCGCCGGTGTTACTGGACATCGCCGCCCCCACTGCCATGCACAGCGCGACGGCTGCGTCGATCTTGTTCAGGGCCCTCTGCTTGGAGAGCCAGTAATTGTCCCAGCGGTCGGTCTCGATGACCGCCGACATGATGGCCGAGACCAGCACCGGGTTGCGCTTCAGCCGGATCCGGCCCTCGAGCATCATCTCTTCAAGCTGGCGGACCGATCCCGGCATCCACAGGCCTTGCGGTTCGCGGTCCTGGCTTTTGGCGGCCAGTTTCATGGCATCGGTCGGCTTGCCGCGCTTGGTGCCGCCCTGCGGGTGCTCGACGAACTCCATGTCGAGGCCGAGTTCGGCAATGTCCTCTTCCAGCCGGCGGAAGGCATAGCGGTCGTAGGCGACCATCTGGACGTCGTAATCGCGATCATATTCGGCCAGTGCCTGGGCAACGTGCCGGAAATTGATGTTCTCGCCCTGCGGTGCCTGCAGGAAACCTTCGCGCACCCAGACGTCGTAGGGCTGCTTGTCGCGCAGAGTGCGCGCGGAGAGCGTGTCACCGGGCGTCCAGGCCTCGATCCAGGCATCGAAACAGGGCTTGCCGTCCTTTTCGCCGGTCCTTTGCACGGCGGCGAGCGCAGTGATGTCCCGGTTCTGGCTGAGATCGAGTCCGAGCCAGACCTTGGCGCCGGGCTTCGGCTCGAAATCGGCCAGCAGCGGCTCGAGCGTCGCCCGGGTCATCCAGGCGGTCTCGGCGTCGGTCCAGACGCAGAAATGCAGGCGCAGGATACCGTTCAGCTGGCCGGGAATGGCCCGGGCCTGCGCCACGACCTCGGTGAGATATTCCTCTGTAATGGTCACGCCCAGGAGCGGGTTGGCCTTGATCCAGCAGGCCGGATCATTGAGCGGGTCGTCGCCTTCGTCGAGCGCGCAGACGTAGCTGAATGTCGTGTCGTCGAGGACTTCGCCCAGATAGGTCGGGTCGGTCAGCGCATCGATGTTACCGGCCGCGACCTTCACCGCGTGCTCATGTTCCTCCCAGGCCACCGAATTGCGATCGGACCCCGAGTTGGTGATCATGAACAGCAACGGTTCGCGCCGGAACTTGAAGCCGCGTTCCAGCATCTCGATGATCGAGCGGTCTGGCAGCTCGTGGATCTCATCGGCCAGCACGAAATAGGGGCGCGGTCCCGAGCCGGTCTTGCCGGTATCGCGCGACACCGGGCGGAAAAACGATCCTGATCCGTGGTGCGCGATGTTGAATTCGCGCCCGGGACCGCCCGAGAATTCCAGCCGCCGCGCGAGAGCGGGCGACTGACGGACCATCTTCACCGCGTCGGCAAAGAGAATGCCCGCCTGTTCCCGTTTGGCCGCCGCCGCATAGATCTGGGCGCCAGCTTCCCCGGCCGCCGTCATCCCGAACAGGCCGATACCACCCGCGACCGGCGATTTGCCGTTACCTTTGCCCTGTTCGATGTACGCGCGGCGGAATCGCCGTCGGCCGTCGGCACGTTTCCACCCGAACAGGCTGCCGATGATGAAGGCCTGGCTCGGCTCCAGCCGGAAGGGCTGGCCCTCGAACTGGCCTTCGGAAAGCTTCAGCACCTCCTCGAAGAACCCGAAGGCGTGGTTTGCAGCCTCGAGATCGAACTGGATCCCGTCGGAGCGCTTGAGGTCGTCGAGGTGTCGGCGACAGGCATTGCGCACGTGCGGCCCAGCAATGATCTCCCCGGCAACAACCGCGCGGGCGTAGTCGGTCGTCCGGTCAGC
>NZ_JBKBVU010000056.1:0-17489 GCF_046289365.1 Caldimonas sp.
CGATCCCGGCCGGCACGACGATCATCGAGTACAAGGGCGAGGTCATCACCTGGGCCGAGGCCCTGCGTCGCCACCCGCACGACCCGAGCGACCCGCACCACACCTTCTACTTCCACATCGACGATGGCCATGTGATCGATGCGAAGTACGGCGGCAACGCGGCGCGCTGGATCAACCATGCCTGCAACCCCAACTGCGAGGCCGACGAGGTGGACGGCCGGGTGTTCATCAAGGCCCTGCGCGACATCGCCCCGGGCGAGGAGTTGTTCTACGACTATGGCCTGGTGATCGACGAACGCTACACGCCCAAGCTGAAGAAGCAGTACGAATGCCGCTGCGGCGCCCCGAACTGCCGGCGCACCATGCTCGCCCCGAAGCGATGAGCGCCCTGCCCTGGCCTGCCGAAGACCTCTGGGAGCGGCTCGAACCCCAGTTGCCGGGCTTGAGCGTGGAGGTGCTGGCCGAGGTGGACTCCACCAACACCCGGCTGCTGGAGCGTGCGCGTCAAGGCGACACCGCCCCCTGCCTGCTGGTGGCTGAGCGCCAGAGCGCGGGGCGGGGCCGCCAGGGGCGTGCCTGGCAGTCGGCACCGGGAGCCTCGCTGACCTTCTCGCTGAGCCTGCCGATGTCGCCGCAGCGCTGGGGTGGCCTGTCGCTGGCGGTGGGCGTGGCCCTGGCCGAGGCGCTGCACCCCTCGCTTCGCATCAAGTGGCCCAACGACCTGTGGACGCTCGATGCCAACGGCGGGCCCGCCGGCAAGCTGGGCGGCATCCTGATCGAGACCCAGGGCCATGCCGGCCCCAGCCGTCACGTGGTGGTGGGCGTGGGTCTGAACATCGACGCGCCCCCGGCCCTGCCCGATGCGCGCCACCCGGTGGCCTGGCTGCGCCAGCTCGACCCGGCCGCCACGGCCGCCGGCACGCTCACGGCAGCGGCCACGGCCCTGGTGGGGGCGCTCAAGCTGTTCGAGCTGCGCGGCTTTGCGGCTTTTGCGCGGCGCTTCGAGGGTCGCGACCTGCTGCGTGAGCGGCTGGTGAGCACCACCAGGCCCGACCTGCCCGAGGGCCGGGCCCAGGGGGTCGACGAGGACGGCGCCCTGCTGCTGCGCGATGCGCGCGGCCTGCACCGCCTGGACAGCGGCGAGGTGAGCGTGCGCCCATGCTGAGACTCCTGGTGCTCGTGCTGCTGCTGGCCAATCTGGGCTACTACGCCTGGACCGCCGGCCATCTGCAAGGGCTGGTGTCCCGGGCCCCCGACCCGCGCGAGCCCGAACGCCTGCAGCGTCAGGTGCGGCCGGAGATCGTGCAAATCGAAACCGCTCCGGCATCGCCGCGCACCCCTGCACCGGCTGCCACACCCGCCCCGGCCCCACAGGAAGAGCCGGCCTCGCCTGCATCGGGCCTGCCGGCCAGCGCGGTCGCGGCCGCGGCATGCCTGGAGATCGGCCCCTACACCGAGGCCGAGTACGCCGGTGTGCAAGCCACCATCGCCCAGGCGCTGCAGGGGGTCGATTGGAGCGTGCAGCGCGAGGAGCGCGGCGGTGTCTTTCTGGTCTATCTGGGCAAGTACCCCAGCCGGCAGGCGCTGCTGCGCCGGCAGGAGGAACTGCGCGCGGCCGGCATCCGGGCCGAAGAGGTCCGCAGCTCACCGGATCTGGAGCCGGGGCTGTCGCTGGGCCGCTTCACCTCGCGCGACGGTGCCGAGCGCCGGGCGCTGGAGCTGGCCGACCGCGGCGTGCGGGCCGCCCGCGTCCTCACGATCACCCCGCCCGCCGTGCGCGTGCAGGTGCGCATCCCGGCGGCCGATGCCGCACTGCACGGCCGCCTCGATAGCCTGGCGCCGCGCCTGCAGGGGCGTCGGGCGTCGCCCTGTGGTGCCGACACCAACGCGCGCACCTGAGCCCTGCAACAAAAAGGGCTCCCGCGGGAGCCCTGGTGTGAGCGGCAGACGTCGATCACTTCGCGGCCACCACGCGAGCCATCTCCAGCACCTTGTTGGAGTAGCCCCATTCGTTGTCGTACCAGGCCACGAGCTTCACGAAGGTGGGGTCCAGCGCAATGCCGGCCTCGGCGTCGAAGATGGAGGTGCGGGGGTCGCCGCGGAAGTCGGTGGCCACGACCTTGTCTTCGGTGTAGCCCAGCACGCCCTTGAGTGCGCCTTCGCTCTGGGCCTTCATCTCGGCGCAGATCTCGGCATAGGTGGCGGGCTTTTCCAGTTCGCAGGTCAGGTCGACCACCGACACGTCGGAGGTGGGCACGCGGAAGGACATGCCGGTGAGCTTCTTGTTCAGCTCGGGGATCACCACGCCCACGGCTTTGGCCGCACCGGTGCTGGAGGGGATGATGTTCTCGAGGATGCCGCGGCCGCCGCGCCAGTCCTTGTTCGACGGGCCGTCCACGGTCTTTTGCGTGGCAGTGGCGGCGTGCACGGTGGTCATCAGGCCGCGCTTGATGCCCCATTTGTCATGGAGCACCTTGGCCAGCGGCGCCAGGCAGTTGGTGGTGCACGAGGCATTGGAGATGATGGCCTCGCCCTGGTAGGTGCCGTGGTTCACGCCATAGACGAACATCGGGGTGTCGTCCTTCGACGGGGCCGACATGATCACCTTCTTCGCGCCGGCGGCCAGATGCTTCTGAGCGGTCTCTTTGGTGAGGAACAGGCCCGTGGACTCGACCACGATGTCGGCGCCGACCTCACCCCACTTCAGCTCGGCCGGGTCCTTCACCGCGCTCAGGCGGATCTTCTTGCCGTTGACGATCAAGGTGCTGCCCTCGACAGCCACGTCCCCGTCGAAGCGGCCGTGCACCGAGTCGTACTGCAGCATGTAGGCCAGGTAGTCGGGCTCGAGCAGGTCGTTGATCGCCACGACCTCGATGTCCTTGAAGTTCTTCACCGCCGCGCGGAACACCATGCGCCCGATGCGCCCGAAGCCGTTGATGCCGATTCTGATGGTCATGATTGCGCTCTCCTAGGGAAAAGTCGGTAACGGAAATCCATGGACGAGCGGGAGTCCGGCTGGCTCCCGCAGGCGGGATCAAAGGCCCAGCACGGCACGCACGGTGGCGGCGACGTTCTCGGGCGTGAAGCCGAAGTGCTTGAACAGCACGCCGGCCGGGGCCGATTCGCCGTAGGTGTCGATGCCCACCACTGCGGCGCAGCCGTACTTCCACCAGAAGTCAGTGACGCCGGCCTCCACCGCGATGCGTGGCAGCCGCGCCGGCAGGACCCGGGTTTTGTAGGCCGCATCCTGGCGGTCGAAGACGGTCGTCGAAGGCATGGAGACCACACGCACGGCGATGCCCTGCACCGCGAGCATCTGCTGGGCATGCAGGGCGAGCTGCACCTCCGAGCCGGTGGCGATGATCACGGCCTGGGGCTTTTTCTTCAGGCCCACCTCGCTCGGCTCGGCCAGCACATAGGCCCCGCGCGCGATGTCCTCCAGCCCGGCCTTGGGCGCATAGGGCAGGTTCTGGCGGGACAGCAGCAGCGCGCTGGGGCGGGCCTGGCTCTGCAGCGCGCAGGCCCAGGCCACGGCGGTCTCGGCGGTGTCGGCCGGACGCCAGACGTCCAGGTTCGGGATCAGGCGCAGGCTGGCGGCATGCTCGATCGACTGGTGGGTGGGGCCGTCCTCGCCCAGGCCGATGGAGTCGTGCGTGAAAACATGGATCACGCGCTGCTTCATCAGCGCGGCCATGCGGATGGCGTTGCGCGAATAGTCGCTGAAGGTCAGGAAAGTGCCGCCGTAAGGGATGTAGCCGCCATGCAGCGCGATGCCGTTCATGATGGCGGCCATGCCGAACTCGCGCACCCCGTAGTTGATGTGCCGCCCGCCGTTGGGCTCGCCGGTGGCCGCGTCGAAGCGCAGCGCGGGCGTGCTCTTGGTCTGGGTGAGGTTGGAGCCGGTCAGGTCGGCCGAGCCGCCCAGCAGCTCGGGCAACGCGGCCGTGAAGGCTTCCAGCGCGATCTGGCTGGCCTTGCGGGTGGCCACGGTCTCGGCCTTGGCATGGGCGGCCACGGCCGCGTCCACCGCCACCTGGGCGAAGCCGGCGGGCAGCTCACCGCGGATGCGGCGCTCGAACTCGGCGGCCAGTTCGGGGTGCTCGGCCCGGTAGGCCTCGAAGCGGGCCTGCCAGTCGCGCTGCAGCGCGGCGCCGGCCTCGCGAGCGTCCCAGGCGGTGTAGGCCTCGGCCGGGATCACGAACGGGTCGTGCACCCAGCCCAGGGCATCACGGGTGGCGCGGATCTCGTCCACGCCCAGAGCCTCGCCATGGACCTTGGCGGTGCCGGCCCGGTTGGGCGAGCCCTTGCCGATCGTCGTCTTGCACACGATCAGCGTGGGCCGGTCGGTGCTGCGTTTGGCCTGGGCGATGGCCGCATCCACGGCCTGCACGTCGTGGCCGTCCACATCGTCGATGACGTGCCAGCCGTAGGCGGCAAAGCGCCGGGGGGTGTCGTCGATGAACCAGGGATCGACCTGGCCGTCGATGGAGATGCCGTTGTCGTCATACAGCGCGATGAGCTTGTTCAGCTTCCAGGCGCCGGCCAGGGCGCAGGCCTCGTGGCTGATGCCCTCCATCAGGCAGCCGTCGCCCAGGAACACATAGGTGTGGTGGTCGACGATGCGGTGCGCGCCGCGGTTGAATTCGTGTGCCAGCAGCTTCTCGGCCAAGGCCAGGCCCACCGCATTGGTGAGGCCCTGGCCCAGCGGACCGGTGGTGGTCTCCACCCCCGGGGTGATGCCCACTTCGGGATGCCCCGGGGTCTTGCTGTGCAACTGGCGGAAGCGCTTGATCTCGTCGAGCGGCAGGTCATACCCGCTCAGGTGCAGCAGCGCGTAAATCAGCATCGAACCGTGGCCGTTGGACAGCACGAAGCGGTCGCGGTCGGCCCAGTGCGGGTCGGCCGGGTTGTGGCGCAGGTGGCGGCCCCACAGGGCCACGGCGATCTCGGCCATGCCCATGGGGGCGCCGGGGTGGCCGGAATTGGCGGCCTGCACCGCATCCATCGCAAGCGCGCGGATGGCGTTGGCCATCAGGGTGGTGTTCTGGGGGGTGGAGAGGGTCGTGGCGCTCATGTCCATGAGGAAACCTGCCGCTGCGGCTGCATCCCGGCGCCGCAGACGGCGCACACAGACGGGATGGGGGGTTGGAATCGGGGAACCCCGGATTGTAAGTCGGCGCGGATAATCACCCGCCAGGGCCCGCCGGGCCCCGACGCCCCCAGTGCCTTCCCTCACACGCATGGACAACCTGAAAGCCCTGATCCTGGCGGCCGGCCGCGGCGAGCGCATGCGCCCGCTGACCGACCACACCCCCAAGCCGCTGCTGCCGGTGCGGGGGCGGCCGCTGATCGAATGGCACCTGGAGGCGCTGGCGCGCGACGGCGTGCGCGAGGTCGTCATCAACACCGCCTGGCTGGAGGAGCAGTTCCCGGCCACCCTGGGCGACGGCTCGCGCTTCGGGCTGCGCATCCGCTATTCGATGGAAGGCCGCGACCACGGCGGCGCGCTGGAGACCGCCGGCGGCATCGCCAAGGCCCTGCCCTGGCTGGGTGAGTGCTTCTGGGTGGTCTCCGGCGACATCTTCGCCCCGGGCTTCCGCTTCGACGCCGCACGGGCGCGAGCCTTTGCCGCAGGCAAGCGCCTGGCCCATCTGTGGCTGGTGCCCAACCCGCCCTACCACCCCCGGGGAGACTTCGGCATCGGCCCGGATGGCCTGGGGCTGAGCGATCCGCCCGAGACGGTGCCGCGCCACACCTACGCCAACCTGGCGCTGATGCGCGCCGAGTTGTGCCGCCACCTGCCGGTGGGCCAACGGGCCGCGCTGGGCCCGCTCTTGCATGACGCGATGCGCCGGCGCCAAATCGGTGTCGAGATGTATACGGGACCGTGGGAAAACGTCGGGACGCCCGCACAATGGGAGGCATTGTCGGCGGCCCCTCCGACCGGGAAGATGGCCGCCCAGGAGGACCGATCATGATGGAGCTGCTCGTCGGTGCGCTGGCGGCCGTGGTGGTGGGGGCCGTGCTGGAAGTGGGCGTGGTCAAGGCCCTGCGCGGGGTGCAGTTGGCCGCCTCGCCGCTGTCGGGCGATGCGCTGGACTCCTTCGTCTACGAGCGCTCGCTGCTCACCCCGGAACGCGACCTGGCGATCGTCTGGGCGGGCCTGACTGCAGCCGGGGTGCTGAGCGCCGCAGCGTGGTCGTTCCAGCGGCCCTGGCTGTGGGCGCCGGCGGCGCTCGCCTGGCTGGCCGCCCTGGGCTGGGACTGGTGGACCTGGGAGCGCGCCGCCGCCAGCGTCAAATACGTGAGCTGGCGGCGCGGCTGGCGACATTCCACCCGCCAGGTGCCGGTCTCCCATGTGGCCGAGGTGCACGTGGTGGAAAAAAACCTGTTGGGCCCGCTGGGCACGTGTTACATCGCCCTGACGCTGGCCGACGGCAAAGCCGTCAAGCTGCCGCGCACGGCCACGCTGGGCGGGCTGGGTCGCGTGGAAGACGTGGCCAATTTCATCCGCCTGCAAATGCAGCAGGTGCGTGAGCTGCGCGAGCGCCGCGCCAACGAGCGGCGCCGTGCCCGGGCGCAACGCGAGCCCAAGGACCCGGTCGAACGCGAACTGCGCCGCAAATTGATCGAATTGCGCCGCGCACGCCACCCCAAGGTGCCCACCGCGCACTGACATCCGCGCCGCCGCGATCGGGGCGCCGCCCGGCATGGCGCGCCGTCCCAAGCGCGGCTAGACTGTGCCGATGAGTCTGCTTCCCCCCTTGGCCGCCGACCCGCAGGCCCCCCGCCAGCGCCGCGCGCGGCTGGCGCAGGCGCTGCGTGAGGCCGGTGGCGGCGTGGCCGTGCTACCCACCGCCCCGCAGCGTGTGCGCAACCGCGACACCCACCACCCCTACCGGCCCGACAGCCATTTCCATTACCTCACCGGCTTCGACGAACCCGAGGCTTGGCTGGTGCTCGACAGCAACGGGCGCAGCACGCTGCTGTGCCAGCCCCGCCACCCCGAGCGCGAGGTCTGGGACGGCCATCGGCTCGGCCCTGAGGCGGCCCCGGCCGCCTTGGGGGTGGATGAGGCGTTCCCTGTCGAGGAGATCGACCGCCTGATGCCCGGGCTGATCGGCGGACACGCCATCCTGTGGTTTCCCTTTGGCGTGCACGAGGGCCTGTGGACCCGGGTGGAGCGTTGGCTGCAAGACGTGCGCTTGCGCGAGCGCCAAGGCGTGACCTGCCCCACACAGTGCCGCGACCTGTCGGCGCTGCTCGACGAGATGCGCCTGGTCAAGGACGCGCACGAGCTGCAATTGATGCGCCGGGCCGGCACGATTTCGGCGCTGGCACATGTGCGGGTGATGCAGCGCTGCGGCCAGTGGATGCGCGAAGGCCGCCTGGACGGACGCCGCGAATACCACCTCGAAGCCGAACTGCTGCACGAGTTCCGGCGCCAGGGTGCGGCCGGCCCCGCCTACCCGAGCATCGTGGCCGCCGGCGCCAACGCCTGCGTGCTTCACCATCCGGCCGGCGACGCGCCGCTGAAACCAGGCGAGCTGTGCCTCGTCGACGCCGGCTGCGAATACCTCGGCTACGCCGGCGACCTCACCCGCACCTTCCCCGTCGGCGGCCGCTTCAGCGCACCGCAGCGCGAGCTCTACGAGATCGTGCTGGCGGCCCAGGCCGCCGCGATCGACGCCTTGCGGCCAGGGGCCCGCCTGCGCGATGCCCATGACGCCGCCCTGCGTGTGCTGTGCCAGGGCATGCTCGACACCGGGCTGCTCGACCGCAGCCGCCACGGTGACGTCGATGAAGTGATCGGCACGGCCGCCTACCGCCCCTATTACATGCACGGCACCGGCCACTGGCTGGGCCGTGACGTGCACGACGTGGGCGGGTATCTGCAAGAAGACGAGCCCCCCGTCGAGCAGCCCGATGGGGCCGGCGGGCGGGTGGTGAGGAAGCCCTCGCGCCTGCTGCGCCCCGGGATGGTGACCACCGTCGAGCCCGGCCTGTACGTGCGCCCCGCCGAGGGCGTGCCCGAACGCTACTGGCACATCGGCATCCGCATCGAGGATGATGCCGTCATCACCCCGGCAGGCTGCGAGCTGCTCACCCGCGACGCCCCCGTGCACCCCGACGAGATCGAAGCCCTGATGAGAGGCCAGGCCCCATGACGGACACCGACGCCCTGGAAGCCCGGGCCTATGCCGACATGTTCGATCTGGCCCCCGTCTCGCTGTGGCTGGAGGATTACAGCGGCGTACGCGCCCTGTTCGAGCAATGGCGCAGCGAAGGCGTGCACGACCTGCGCGCTCACCTGCGCGCCGACCGCAGCCGCGTGGCCGAGTGCTCGAGCCGCATCCGCCTGCTGCGCGTGAACCGGCGCACGCTGGAGCTCTTTGAGGCCGACAGCCAGGAGCACCTCGCTGCCAACCTCGGCCATGTGTTCCGCGACGACATGTTCGACCAGCACGTCGAGGAGCTGCAGGCGCTGTGGGAAGGCCGCGGCGGCTTCGGCGGCCCCACGGTCAACTACAGCCTGACCGGCCGGCGGCTGGACATCTGGCTGCGCGCCACCGTGCTGCCCGGTCACGAGCAGACCTGGGAGCGCGTGCTCGTGGCCCTCGAGGACATGAGCGAACGCAGCCGCGCCGAGCGGGCCCTCAAGCGCAGCGAGCAATACGCTATGGGCCTGTTCGAGCACTCCCCGGTGTCGCTGTGGGTCGAAGACTTCAGCAACGTGAAGTTCCTGCTCGACGGCGCGCGCGCCCAGGGCATCCGCGACCTGCGCACCTTCCTCGACGTGCACCCCGAGTTCGTCGAGCGCTGCATGCAGGAGATCCGCGTCATCGACGTCAACCGTCAGACGCTCACGATGTTCGGCGCGTCTGACAAGTCCACGCTGATGCGCCGCCTGCACGAGATCTTCCGCGACGACATGCGTGAGCACTTCGCCGAGCAGCTCGTCGAGCTGTGGGACGGCAAGCTCTTCCAGCAGCGCGAGACCATCAACTACGCGCTCGACGGCGAGCCGGTGAACGTGTACATGCAGTTCTCGGTGCTGCCCGGACACGAGGCCGACTGGAGCCTGGTGCTGGTCTCGCTCACCGACATCACCGCGCGCAAGAAGGCCGAGGCCTATCTCGAATACCTGGGCAAGCACGACGTGCTGACCAAGCTGCGCAACCGCTCCTACTTCGTCGACGAGCTCAACCGGCTCAAGCGCAAGGGCCCGTGGCCGGTCACCGTGGTGATGGCCGACCTCGACGGCCTGAAGGCCATCAACGACCAGGAAGGCCATGCCGGCGGCGACGATCTGCTGCGCCGCGCCGGCGAGGTGCTGGCCAAGGCCGTGGACAAACCCGCCAGCGCCGCGCGCATCGGCGGCGACGAATTCGCCGTGCTGCTGCCCGGCACCGACGAGCGCGGCGGCGAGCAGATCGTCGAGCGCATCCACTCGCTGCTGGAGCTGAACAACCAGTTCTACCCCGGCGCCGCCCTCAGCTTCTCGATCGGCCTGGCCACCTGCACCGCCGGCCAACGGCTGGAGGCGGCCGTGCACCAGGCCGACCAGCGGATGTACGAGGCCAAGCGCGCCTACTATGCCGCCAGCGGTCGCGACCGGCGGCGCTCCTGATCCGCGCCGCCCTCAGGACCCCGCCGCCTGCCGGGGCTGCGGCGGCGTCCAGCCTCCACCCAGGGCCTTGAACAGGTCCACGGTGGCGGCCAGTTGGGCGCGGTGGTTGTCGAGCACCCGCAGCCGGGTGGCATTGGCGCTACGCTGGGCGTCGAGCAGCTCCAGGTAGGCCGAGTAGCCGGCCTCGTATCGCTGCCGTGCGGTCTGCAGCGCCCGTTCGCTGGCCTGCGCGGCGATCTCCACGTCGGCCTGCGCGGCCCGGGCGGCTTCGAGGTTGGTCAGGGCATCGGCCACGTCGCGGAAAGCCGATTGCACCGCCCCTTGGTAGGCCGCCAGAGCCTCGCGCTGGCGGGCTTCGGCCTGGGCCGTCTGGGCGCGGCGCCGCCCGCCGTCGAAGATCGGCAGATCCAGCCCCAGGCCCAGCGACCAGATGCGCGCGCCGCCCTTGAGCAGATCGGACAGCTCAGCGCTTTGCCCGCCGAAGGCGCCGGTGAGCGAGATGCTGGGGTACATCGCCGCCCGGGCCACGCCGATCTGGGCATTGGCCGAGGCCAGCAGCGCCTCGGCCTGGCGCACATCGGGCCGGCGCTCCAGCAGCGCCGAGGGCAGGCCCGCCGGCGGGGGCGGCGGCACGGGCAGCGCCCGCACCGCCCCGGGCGCAAGCTGCAGGTCCGGCTGGCCGGTCAGCAGCGCCAGCTGCGAGCGTGCCAGCTCACGCTGGCGTTGCAGTTCGCGCAGCTGCAGTGCCGCTTCGGCGCGCTCGGCCTCGGCCTGGTCCACCTCCAGGCGCGCGGCGGCTCCACCCTTCAAGCGCAGGCGCAGCAGGCGCAGGCTTTCCTCGCGCGAGGCCAGGGTGTCACGGCTCAGGGCGATCTGCTCGTCGAGCATGCGCACACTGAAGTAGCCCTGGGCCACGAGGCCGCTCACCGTCTGCCACACCACTTCACGGGCATGGTCGGTGGCCAGGGCCTGGGCACGCGCGGCCTCCGAGGCCCGCCGCAGCCGGCCCCAGAAGTCGATTTCGAAGCCGGTGGTGGCTGCCAACTGGAAGGTGTTGAAGGTGCCACCATGGCCCGCCGCCGAGAGATCGCTCGTGCGTTGGCGCGAGCCAGACCCGCCCAGGTTGAGCGTGGGCCAACGCAGCGCATCGGCCTCGCGCAACAGGGCTTCGGCCTGCTCGACGCGGGCCACGGCCGCCTGCAGATCGGTGTTGTTGCGGCGCGCTGCGTCCATCAGGCCGTCAAGCGTGGCATCGCCGAAGAGCGTCCACCAGGTGGACGACACGGTAGGCACGGCTTCAGCAGAAGGGCTGGCCGCGCTGTACTGCGCAGGCAGTGAGGTGGCGGGGCGTTCGTAATCGGGCCCCACCGCCGCGCAGGCACTCAGCAGGGCCGCGCCCAGCAGCGGCAGCAGCCGCGAAGGCATGTTCGGAGTCAGGGTGTTCATACCGGCACCTCCTCGGTCGCGCCGGGGGCATGGCTGTGCTGAGGCCGCGGCTTGCGGGCCAGCAGGGTGTAGAACAGCGGGATGAAGATGGGCGCGATGAAGGTGGCCACCAGCATGCCGCCGAAGACGCCCGTGCCCATCGACTGCCGCGCAGCCGCGCCGGCGCCGGTGGCGATCATCAGCGGCACCACGCCCAGACCGAAGGCCAGCGAGGTCATCACGATCGGACGGAAGCGCAGGCGGGCCGCCTCACGCGCCGCGGCGATGGCCGACAGCCCGCGCTCCATGCCCTGCATCGCAAACTCGGCAATCAGGATGGCGTTCTTCGCCGCCAGGCCGATCAGCACCACCAGGCCGATCTGGAAGTAGATGTCGTTTTCCATGCCGCGCAGGAAGACGAGCAGCAGCGCCCCCGTGACGGCAAAGGGCACGGCCAGCAGCACGGCCATCGGCACCCCCCAGCGCTCATAAAGCGCCGCCAGGATCAGGTACACCATGATCAGCGCAAAGCCGAAGGCAAACACCGAGGCGTTGCCGGTGCGCTTTTCCTGGAAGGCCTGGCCCGTCCACTCGATGCCATAGCCCGGCGGCAGGGTCTCGCGTGCCACCTGCTCGACCGCGGCGATGGCCTCGCCCGAGCTGTAGCCCGGTGCGGCGCTGCCAAAGATCTTGGCCGCGATGTAGCCGTTATAGCGCTCCACCTGTTCGGGACCGACGATGTCGTCCACGTGGATCAGCGCCTTCAACGGGATCATCTGCCCGCTGGTGCGCGAGCGCACATACAGGCGGCCCAGGTCCTCCGGCTTGGCACGGTAAGCCGCATCGGCCTGCATCGTGACGCGGTAGGTGCGCCCCTGGCGGTTGAAGTCATTCACGTAGTACGAGCCCATCTGCGCCTGCAAGGCGGCAAACACCTCGTCCACCGGCACGCCCAGGGCCAGGGCCTTCTCGCGGTCGACCTCCACACGCAATTGCGGCACCGTGGGGCGGTAGAACGTGTTCAGGCCCGTGATGGCCGGGTGGGCGCCCAGTGCGGCCATGAAGTCCTGCGTGACCTGCGCGAGCTTCATCGGGTCAGGCTCGGTGCGACCTTGCACATAGACCTCGAAGCCGCCGGCCTGGCCCAGGCCCAGGATGGCCGGCGGGTTGAACGCGAAGGCAATGCCGTCGGGCAATGCAAAGCCCATGCCAGAGACGGCCTGGGCCAGCGCCTGGGAGCTCTGCTGGCGCTCTTCCCAGGGCTTCATCGGGATGAAGATGGTCGCGGCATTGGCCTTGGCGCCCCCACCGATGAAATCGAAGCCGTTGATCGCGAAGAAGCTGTGGATGGCCGGGTTGTCGGCATTCATCTGGCGCAGCAAATCGGTGGTGCGCTCGGTGCGCGCCAGCGTCGCACCGTCGGGCAGCACGGCCGAGGCGATGATGTAGCCCTGGTCTTCGTCAGGCACGAAGCTGCCGGGCACCGTGGCCAGCAGCCAGCCCGCACCGCCCAGCATCAGCACGAAGGTCACCAAGGCTGCCAAGCGGCGCTTGAGCGCCAAATCCACCCCGCCCAGGAAGCGGGCCGTGAGCCAGTTGAAACCGCGGTTGAAGGGCGCAAAGAAGCGCTCGCCGCGCGTGGGGCCGTTGTGCTCGTGGGGCTTGAGCAGCAGCGCACACAGTGCGGGCGTGAGCGTGAGCGCCACCACGCCGGACAGCACCACCGAGATGGCCACCGTCACCGCAAACTGGCGGTAGAGCTGCCCGGCGATGCCGCCCATGAAGGCCACCGGGATGAACACCGCGCACAGTACCAGCACGATGCCCACCACCGCACCCGAGACCTCGCGCATGGCTTCGATGGACGCCGCAAACGGACTCATTCTCTCCTCGCGCATCAGGCGCTCGACGTTCTCGATCACGATGATGGCGTCGTCCACCACGATACCGATGGCCAGCACCATCGCGAACAGCGTGAGCGTGTTGATCGAGAAGCCCAGCAGCCACAGCCCGGCGAAGGTGCCGATCAGCGACACCGGCACCGCCAGCATCGGGATGAGCGTGGCGCGCCAGGTCTGCAGGAAGACGAACACCACCACCAGCACGATCAGCGCGGCCTCGATCACCGTCTTGGCCACCTCACCGATGGAGGCCGACACGAACAGCGTGGTGTCGTAAGGGATGAGGTAGTCCACGTCCTGCGGGAAACGCTCGCTCTTGAGCTCGGCCAGTTTGGCCTTGACGGCGTCGCCCACGTCCAGCGCATTGGCCCCCGACTGCAGGAACACGCCGATGGCGATCGACGGTTTGCCATCGACGCTGCTGGACTGGTCGTAGCTTTGCGCACCCAGCTCCACACGGGCCACGTCCTTCAGACGCAGCACGCCCCCGGGGCCGCCCGAGCGCAGGATGATCTCGCCGAACTCCTCGGCGCGCAGCAGCCGGCCACGTGCGGTCACGGTGTAGCCGATCTCCTGGCCCGGAGGCGCGGGTTCGGCACCGATCTTGCCGGCCGCGTACTGCGCATTCTGCGCGCCGATGGCGGCGGCCACGTCGGCCGGCGTCACGCCCAGTTGCGCCATGCGGTCCGGGTTGAGCCACACCCGCATCGAGTAGTCGCGCGCGCCGAACACCAGCACATCGGCCGTGCCGGGGATGCGCTTGAGCTCATCGAGGATGTTGAGCGTGGCGTAGTTCGACAGAAAGAGCTCGTCGTAGGTGCCCTGAGGCGAATTCAGCGCAATGACCAGCAGGAAGTTGTTCGAGCGCTTGGCCACCACCACACCGTTGCGGCGCACTTCGTCGGGTAGCCTTGGTGCGGCGAGCTGCACGCGGTTGTTGACGTTGAAAGTGGCCTTGTCGATGTCGGTGCCCACCTCGAAGGTGGCCGTGATTTCCACGGTGCCGTTCGACGACGCGCTGGAGTTGAAGTACTGCAAGCCCTCGATGCCCGAGAGCTGTTCCTCGATGGGCGCGGCCACCGTGGTGGCCAGCGTCTCGGCCGAGGCGCCGGGATAGGACGCGGTGATGGTCACCGTGGGCGGGGCGATCTCGGGGTACTGCGCGATCGGCAACGCGCGCATCGAGACCAGCCCGGCCAGCACGATGATGATGGACAGCACGGCCGCGAAGATCGGCCGCTCGATGAAGAAGCGGGAGTTCATGCGGACTCCTTCAGTTACCCGAGGCCGGCGCCGAGACAGCCGCGGCAGAAGCGGCCGGCGCGGACGCAGCCGGTGCCTGTGCATTCACCGGCGCACCGGGCCGCAGCTTCATCAGGTTGTCGACGATGACCTGGTCGCCGGCTTTCAGGCCGCCGGTCACCACCCAGTCGTTGCCCGACCAGCCAGCCGTCTGAATGGGCGCCGGCTGGGCCTGGCCGTCGCGCACCACCCACACCATGCGGCCCTGCTCGTTCTGCATCACGGCGGCTTGGGGCACCAGGAAGGCCCGGGCCTGTCCTGCGACCACCTGGACCTTGACGAACTGCCCGGGCAGCACGCGCAGCCGAGGGTTGGCAAACTCCGCCCGCAACGGCACCGTGCCGAGCGACGGATCCACCGTGGAGCCGGAGAAGTTCAGCCGCCCCTGTTCGAGCAGCGACTCGCCTTGGTCGTTCAACAACTGCACCTGAGGACTGCCGGCCGCACGCAAGCGCGCCAGCTCCGATTCGGACAAGGCAAAACGCACCCAGATCGGGTCGGTCTGGGTCAATGTGGTCAGCAAGCTGTCGGCGCCCGGGTTGACCAAGGCGCCTTCGGACTTCAGAGAGCGCCCGCTGATGCCCGAGATCGGCGCCGTCACCGTGGTGTACGACAAGTTCAACTCGGCCTCGCGCACCTGGGCCTGGGCCACGGCCACGGCGGCTTGCGCGAGTTGCAAGGCCGACTGCGCGTTGTCGGCTTCGCGCCGGCTGATGGCCTGGGCCTCGGCCAGCGGGCGCAGCCGCTCGTGCTCGCGGCGGGCCTGCTCGAGCTGGGCCTGCTGCTGCGCCAGATGGGCGCGCGCTTGTTGCAGCGCGATCTCGAAAGGCGCGCGCTCGATCTGGTACAGCGCCGCCCCCGCACGCACCGCTTCGCCCTCTTGATAGCGCTGGCGCTCGATCAGGCCGGTCACGCGCGCGCGCACCTCGACCTGCTTGGAGCCCTCGGCCTGGCCCACGGCCTCCAGCGTGAGCGGCAGCACCTGTTCTTGCATCACGCGCACCTGCACCGGCAGGGCCGCGGGCGCGGCATGGCTGGGGGCCGTGTTGGCCGCGTCACAGGCCGCCAAACCCGACAACACTCCCGCAGCGAGCAAGAGCCCGCCCCATCGGCCCAGGAAGCCCGCCGCGCATCGGCGTGTGTAGTCATCGACGATGGTTCGCATGAAGTCCTCATCGACTCGCGCCAGCCGATGCTTTGGATACGAAGCCGTTGACGCGAGCATGCAGTGGTGGATGGAAGCGGAGCCCGACCCTGGGCCGAGCGCAATCACCTGCGGATCAACCCTGAGTTCGCAGCCCCCTGAAAGCGCGTATCATACATACATTCGTGAATGTATGCTGACGATGGCGCGACGCACCAAAGAAGAAGCCGAACAAACCCGCCGGGCGATCCTGGAGGCCGCGCGGCGCTGTTTCCATGCCCAAGGCGTCTCGATGACCAGCCTGGAGCACATCGCCAAGGAAGCGGGTGTGACCCGCGGAGCGGTGTATTGGCATTTCGCCAACAAGGGCGAGCTGATCGACGCGATGTTCGATGACGTCTCGATTCCCTTCATCGACCGCCTGGACTACACGCTGCTGCTCGACCCCGAAGCCGACGCGCGCAGCCGGCTGCGCAACTTCCTGTGCCAACTCGTCAGCTCCCTCGATAACCCTGAGCTGCGCGTGGTGATGGAGATCCTGGAGTTCAAGTGTGAGTTCGTCGGCGAGCGCAGCGAGGATCTGAACGACTGGATCTCGCACAGCCAAGACCTGATCGGCAAGCTCGAGCGCACTTACATCGAGGCCCGCCGTGAAGGCACGCTGCGCCCGGACATCACACCCCGCTTGGCCGCCCTGGAGACCAAATGCTTTCTGGGCGGCCTGATGCGCCTGCGTTTGATGCGCCTGCCCGCGCTGGAATCACTGAACAGCGCCTACGCGCTGATCGACGCCTATTTGCAAGGCGTGCTGCCGCTGGAGCTGTCCCGTCACACCCAGGCGCCGGCCAAACGCTCGACCTCGGCACGGTCGCGTCCGCTGCGGCGCGCCAGATCCTCGAGCTGATCATCGCCCACACGGCCCACGTTGAAGTACACCGCTTGCGGGTGGGCCAGATAAAAGCCGCTGACGCTCGCCGCCGGCGTCATGGCCAGGCTGTCGGTCAGGCCCATGCCGATGTCATGCGCGCCCAGCACCCGGAACATGTCGCGTTTGACGCTGTGGTCCGGACAGGCAGGGTAGCCCGGCGCCGGCCGGATGCCGCGGTATTTTTCGGCGATCAGCTCCTCGTTGGACAGCGTCTCGTCGGGAGCATAGCCCCACAGCTCGGTGCGCACGCGCTGGTGCATGCGTTCGGCCAGGGCCTCGGCCAAGCGGTCGGCCAGGGCCTTGAGCAGGATGGCCGAGTAGTCGTCGTGGTCGTCGAGGAAGTACTGCTCCTTCTTCTCGACGCCGATGCCCGCCGTCACCGCGAACAGCCCCACGTAATCGTTGTTGAGCGGCGAGACGAAGTCGGCCAGGCAGCGGTTGGGACGGCGCACGCCGTCGACCACCGGCCGCTCGGTCTGCATGCGCAGGCCATGCCAGGTCATCAGCGGCTGGGTGCGCGCCTCATCGGCATAGAGCACGATGTCGTCGTCGTGGACCTGACAGGCCGGATACAGGCCGATCACCGCGTGCGCCGTGAGCCAGCGGCCCTCGATCAGCCGCTTGAGCATGCGCTGGCCGTCACTGTAGACGCGCCGCGCCGACTCGCCCACGACCTCGTCGGTGAGGATGGCCGGGAAGGGGCCGGCCAGGTCCCAGGTCTGGAAGAAGGGGCCCCAATCGATGCACTGGGCGATCTCGGCCAGGTCGTAGTTGCGAAAGACACGCCGGCCGAGGAACTTGGGTTTGGGCGGCACGTAGGAGGCCCAATCGATGGGCGTCTTGTTGGCGCGGGCCTGGGCCAGGCTCACCAAGGGGGTCTGCTTCTTGCCGGCATGCTGCTGGCGCACCTTCTCGTAGTCGGCCCGCAGCTCGTCCAAGTACCTCGCCGCGCGCTCGTCGGACAGCAGGTCCGAGCACACGCCCACGCTGCGCGAGGCATCGGGCACGTAGACCACCGGGCCCTCGTAGTGCGGGGAGATCTTCACGGCCGTGTGCACGCGACTGGTGGTGGCCCCACCGATCAGCAGCGGGATCTTCTTCAGACGGAAGTACTCATCGCGCTGCATCTCCGAGGCCACGTATTGCATCTCCTCCAGG
>NZ_JBKBVU010000279.1:0-2969 GCF_046289365.1 Caldimonas sp.
TCAAGGGCGTGGCCGGCGAGAACCTGCGCAAGGCTCTGGACTGGCTGCCCCTGGGGCGGCGTCTCATTACCGTGGTGACCGATTGCGACCTCTCCGCCCACATCCCGATGTGGCCGCGCCTGGAGGCCCTGACGATGCGCGAGGTCGACACCCCCGGCCTGCTGGACTTCTACACCCGCCACGGTTTCAAAACCTGGAAGCGCGAGCTGGAGTCGCGCACCGCACCGGCCGCTGCAACCGCGGCGCAGGCCGACCCGCCCGGCAATGTGGCCGACCTGTTCTCCGACCCGCCACCCACCGGAGGGGGAGCGACGCTTGCGCGACACTACGAGACCGTGCTCGACTGGCACCGCCTGGAGGCCTGGATCGAACGCCTGAAGCGATCGCCGCTGGCCGCGCTCGACACCGAGACCGATTCGCTCGACGCGATGCGTGCACGCATCGTCGGCCTGTCCTTCGCCGTGCAGCCCGGCGAGGCCGCCTATGTGCCCACCGGCCATGCCTATGCCGATGCGCCTGCGCAGCTGCCGCTGGACGGCGTGCTTGAGCGCCTGAAACCCTGGCTGGAGGATGAGGTCTGTCCCAAGATCGGCCAGCACATCAAGTACGACATGCACGTGTTCGCCAACCATGGCATCGCGGTGCGCGGCTATGTGCACGACACGATGCTGCAAAGTTACGTGCTCGAGGCCCACCGGCCCCACAACCTGGGCAGCCTGGCCGACCGCCATCTCGGTCGCCACGGCATCGAGTACGAGGAACTGTGCGGCAAGGGGGCCCATCAGATCCCCTTTGCCCAGGTCGATGTGCGGCGCGCCACCGAATACTCGGGCGAGGACAGCGAGATGTGCCTGCACGTGCACCAGGTGCTGTGGCCGCGCATCGAGTCCGAATCGGGGCTGCGCTACGTCTACGAGTCCATCGAGATGCCCACTTCAGCCATCCTGCAGCGCATCGAGCGCAATGGCGTGAAGGTCGACGCGCAGGTGCTCGAGCGCCAGAGTCACGAGCTGGCCCAGCGTATCCTCGCGCTGGAGGCGCGTGCGCACGAACTGGCCGGCCAGCCTTTCAACCTGGGCAGCCCCAAGCAGATCGGCGAGATCCTGTTCGGCAAGCTCGGCCTGCCGGTGGTCAAGAAGACGGCCAGCGGCGCCCCGTCTACCGACGAGGAGGTGCTGGAAAAGCTCGCGGCCGACTATCCGCTGCCTGCGTGCATCCTCGAGCACCGCAGCCTGTCCAAGCTCAAGGGCACCTACACCGACAAGCTGCCCCAGATGATCAACCCGGACACGGGCCGCATCCACACCAACTACGCGCAGGCCGTGGCCGTGACGGGCCGCTTGTCGAGCAACGACCCCAATCTGCAGAACATCCCGATCCGCACGCCCGAGGGCCGGCGCATCCGCGAGGCCTTCGTGGCCCCGCCTGGCCGCGTGATCGTCTCGGCCGACTATTCCCAGATCGAGCTGCGCATCATGGCCCACATCTCGGGCGATGCGAACCTGCGCCGCGCCTTCCAGGAGGGTCTGGACGTGCACCGTGCCACGGCGGCGGAAATCTTCGGCCTGGACCCACAGCAGGTCACCAGCGAGCAGCGCCGCTACGCCAAGACCATCAACTTCGGTCTGATCTACGGCATGGGCGCTTACGGCCTGGCCGCCAGCCTGGGCATCGAGCAGAAGGCCGCCAAGGACTACATCGACCGCTATTTCCAGCGCTATCCCGACGTGAAGCGCTACATGGACACCACCAAGGCCCGCGCGGCCCAGCAGGGCTACGTGGAGACGCTTTTCGGCCGGCGCATCGTCCTGCCGGACATCCGCGGCGCCAACGGCCCGCGACGCAGTGCGGCCGAGCGCCAGGCCATCAATGCCCCCATGCAGGGCACGGCGGCCGACCTGATCAAGCTGGCGATGATCGCCGTCCAGGGGGCCCTCGACCGCGAGCAACGCCGCACGCTGATGATCCTGCAGGTGCACGACGAACTCGTCTTCGAGGTGCCCGAGGACGAGCTCGACTGGGTGAAAGCCGAGGTGCCGCGCATCATGGCCTCGGTGGCCGAACTCTCGGTGCCGCTGGTCGCCGAAGTCGGCGTGGGCCCCAATTGGGACCAGGCGCACTGAGCCCCTGATCCACGGGGGCGCTGATCGCGTGCCCTCTGCCCGGCCCGCTTTTTACCTTTGTCACACCCTGTTTCCAAAACCTGCTGGCCCGTGCTGGGAGGGGCTTGCTAGCATCGCGCGGCTTTCAGGGACAAGGACAAGCAAGGGAGGCCTGATGAGCGAGCCTTTCGATGCGGGCGCGCTGGCGGCGGTGTGGATGCAGGCTTTGGGCGACGCCGCCCGGCTGCACCACATACAAGGCCCGGGGCTGCAGGGTCTGCTGGTCGAGCGCTTTTGGGGCTGGGAGGCGCTCAACGAGCCCTACGAGTGGACGGTGCACGTGCTGTCGCTGCGGGCAGACCACGAGCTGCAGGACTGGCTGGACTGCCGCGCCGAGCTGCACACCGTGGGCGCGCAAGGGCAAGGCTACCGACTCAGCGGCCACATTGCGCAGGCCCGGGCGCTGGCGAGCAACGGGGCGCTGGCGCGCTACGAACTGCTGATCGTGCCGTGGCTGTGGCGGCTGCGCCTGGGCGGGCGGCCGCGGGCGTGGCAGCACTGCAGCGTGCGCCACATCATCGACGACGTCTTGGCCGGCTACCAGCCGCGCGCGGCGTGGCGCTGGAGCGCCGAAGTCGACGCCCACCTGGAGGCATTGGGCCCGTGGGACTACGTCGTGCAAGGCCGCGAGAGCGACCTGGCCTTCGTACAACGCCTGCTCGCGCGCGCCGGGCTGGGCCTGCGCTTCGAAGAAGTCGACGGCCAAGACGATGCCAGCGGCCTGGGCCACCGCGCCGTGCTCTTTGCCCACAGCCCCGACCCCCAAGCCTGCCCCGAACACCCCGACAGCGCGCGCTGGGGCGCCAT
>NZ_JBKBVU010000057.1:0-17320 GCF_046289365.1 Caldimonas sp.
GCTTCATGGAACAAGGCGGGCCGCACCTGCCGCACCCGGGCGAGCCGCTCGATGGGCGCAGCGACGATAAGCCCAGCTGGTGGCAAGCGGCCGGGCGCACCGGGCCCTTCGGGCCGCGCTATGGCTGGTGGTGGCGGGAGCATCCGGGGATCACGCTTTTTTACCACTTGATCGCTGGTGCCGGGTTGACATTGTTTGTGATGGCATTCAAGAGCGCGGGCCTGTTCGCAGGGGCAGGCTTCCTGCTGGCCCCCTACATTCCCTTGTCGATCAACTGGAGCCAGGCCACGGGGCTGTGGCTGGTGGCGCACACCTCGCGGCTGTATGAGTGGCCGCAGGCCGTGCGCCAGGCCATCGGGCAGCCGCTGCGCAAGGGGGTGGGGTGGTAAGAGGAATCGGGCCCAACAAGTTCAAGACGCTGGACGAGGAGCTGCAAGCCCTGGAAGCGCTGGGCCGCGTACGGCGTGGCGCTGGCCACGGCAGTTTGAGGAGCGGTCAATGCCCTTGATCAAGAATGTGATCCATCGTTTCCACGTGAAGCGCCCGCTCACCGCGCGCGAGCGCGAGCTGCGTCTGGACATTCGCAAGCCGGCGGGTGAGGCGCCGCACTACCAGTTGTCGCTGATCCGCCTGAACTCGACCTTTGTTGAGTGCGTGGACAAGTGGTATGAGGAGAGAGGGTTTGGGGCGATGTTCGGGGCGGCTGCCTTTGCCGCTGCTGCTTTTGGTCTGTGGGTCGTTGTTACCAATATCTTCAAGCACTGGCACCCGATTGGCTTGTTCTTTCTTTTCTGGTTCCCAGTGCTCTTAGGTGTCACGGTCTACATCTTCCTGTGTGACGCCTTCACCTACACGCACTACCCGATCCGGTTCAACCGCAAGAACCGTCAGGTGTACGCTTTTCGTCCTGACGGATCGGTGCTCAAGGTGCCGTGGGATCGGGTGTACTGGACGATTCTGGGCCATGCCAACCCGCTGGGCTGGCTCAACGTGGTGGGCCACGTGATGGATGAATCGGGCAAGACGGTTCTTGAGACGTTCGCGTTGAGCGTGAACACCAAGGGCAAAGAAGGCGAAGAAGATCTGCGCAACCACTTCGAGTTCTTCAGGCTGTACATGCAGGAGGGGCCGGGCGTGGCCTTGCAGAGGATCCATCCGGTGCCGCTGATCATGCTGCCGCCCATCGACCGCCAAAAGGAGTCATGGGCCTTCGGTTGGGAGCGCATCACGCTGACCCTGAATGGCTCGCCCTTGCTGCAGGTCCTGGCGCAAGTGTTCTTTTTGCCCGAGAGCCTGTTCCGCTGGATCGTGATGCGCACGAGCAAGATCCCGCAGTGGCCGCAGTGGGTGGAAGACGAATGCCGCATCGAGCCAGACGATCCGTGGCGGCGGGAGCCGGGGTATCGGGATGAAGCGGCCATCGCGGCCGCAAAGGTGATCGCTGGTGCGCGGCGCAGTGGCTGAAGACTGGGGCAGCGCGGCGCATCGAGTCGGGCATGCGCCACGAACGGCCCGAAGCTCGCGCCCGGCTTGCTTTGGCCACGCTGGCCATTGCTGGCTTTGCCGCAGAAAGCTTGGTGCAGGCGACGGCGGCCGCCATGGTGATGGCGATCAGCGCCAGGGCGGGATCGGCCGATCAGCCCAGGCTGCATGCCGTGGGTTCAGGCCCGGCAGACAGAAGATGCCCTCAGCCGGCAAGACGGGGTGACGAGCCTTAACCCCGGCACTGTTCGCGATGGTTAGGGCTGCTTCGTTCCCGACCTGACCCGGTTGGCCATGCTCCCATGCGGGGAGGCCCGTCGCTGGGTATTGTAGGTCATGCCCGCGGGGCCGGCCCGATGGCTGGACAGAAGGGGTGTCCCCTGGGCATGATTTGCACATGCCTGACCTGCTGGCCCAAGTGCCCTTCGTCTATCGAGAGATCAGCATGCATCTGCTGGGCGCCGTTCTGGCAGGGGGGCTCATCGGTCTGGAGCGCAGCTACCACGGGCGCCCGGCGGGTTTCCGCACCCACACCTTGGTGTGCCTGGCCTCCAGCCTCTTGATGCTGGTCACCGTCTATCACGCCGAGTGGTTCGCCGGCCCCGGGGCCACGCGGGCCCAGATCGACCCGACACGCATGGCCCAGGGGATCATGACGGGCATCGGTTTCCTGGGAGCGGGGGTGATCTTCAAGGAGGGGCTGTCGGTGCGTGGGCTCACCACGGCGGCGTCGATCTGGGTGACGGCCGCGGTGGGCATTCTGATCGGCGTGGGTTTTTTCTTCGCTGCCGCGTTGGCAACGCTCATCACCCTTGGCGTGCTGGCGGTGTTCCGCTTGATCGAAGGCCGCATGCCCACGCGGCAGCACGCCCATTTCAGTGTGTGTTTCGAGCGAGGTCAGGTGATGCCGGAAGACGAGCTGCGCCATTTGCTCGAAGTGCATGGCTTTTCGATCGCGAACCTCACGTACCGGCTCGAGGCCGAAGGCACGGTCTTCGAGTACCGCATGGTCGTGCGCACCCAGGCCGGCGAACGTCTGTCACGCCTGGCGTCCACGCTGACGGCGCTGCCCACGGTGCGGGAGTTTCGCCTCTCGCCTGCCGGCGATTGAGATCCTGCATGGAGCCTGTGTAGGTTGGGCGGGGCCGATCATGCGGGCAATGGTTCGGGCACGGGCCAGTCCAGCGCGGGTAAGTGGCGCCGGGCAAAGCGGTGCAAGACTTCACCGGCACCGCTGGCGTAGGCCCTCACCGCAGAGAGCGCGACGCTGCGGTTCCATCCCCGCAGCCCGGCCAGCACCCGTGCAGCCTGGGCGGCCACGGACGAGGCCGTGTCGATGAGCGTGACTTGGGGGCCGAGCGCCTGATGAATCGCGGGTGCGACCCAGGGGTAGTGCGTGCACCCCAGCACGACGGTGTCTGCACCGTGGTCGCGCAGCGGGGCGACGCATCGATGGACCAGCGTGTGCAAGGCAGGATGGTGGAGATCGACGGTTTCGATGGCCTGTGCCAGACCGGGGCAGGGCACGCACAGGACGCTGCATGAGCCTTGCCAGCGCTTCAGCAGGCGCTCGAAGCGCGGGCTTCGCAGCGTGGCCTCGGTGGCCATCACACCCACGCGGCCGCTGGGGCTGCGGAACAACGCAGGCTTGAGGCCGGGTTCGACGCCGATGAAGGGCAGGCCAGGGTGCTCGCGCCGCAAAGCGTCGATGGCCACGGCGGTGGCGGTGTTGCAGGCCACCACCACCATGTCGGCCCCCTGGGCGCGTAGGAAGGCGGTGATCCGGCGGCAGCGTTCCATCACGTAGGCCTCGTCACGTTCACCATAAGGTGCGTGACCGCTGTCGGCCACATAGACCCAGTGCACTCCGGTGATGGCTTGGCACAGGGCCTGCAGCACCGACAGTCCGCCCAACCCGGAGTCGAACACGCCGATGCAGGGAGGTCTCGAGGCGGGGCCGGCGGTGCGAGGAGGCAGGGTCATGGGTGTCATCAGCCAAGGCATCGCAGTGTAGGACCTGGAGACCCGACTCTAGGCTGGGTCACTGGACGGCCCTGGGGGGCGATCCGCTAGAATGCACAAAATCGAACGATCGTTCTATTTTGTGCAGATCGCGACGCTAAGGGTTAACCCGGGTTCGCTTGTCGCCAGGACAACAGTCTGGCTGTGCACTGCACCATAGAATGGGATGTTACGTTTACGTCAATCCGAAGGAGAGCGTCGCATGAAGGCATTGGTCGCAGTCAAGCGCGTCGTGGACTACAACGTCAAGGTACGTGTGAAGTCCGACGGCACGGGGGTGGACATCGCCAACGTCAAGATGAGCATGAACCCCTTTGACGAGATTGCGGTGGAGGAAGCCACCCGTCTGAAGGAGAAGGGGGTGGTCAGTGAGATCGTGGCGGTTTCCTGCGGCGTGGCGCAATGCCAGGAGACGCTGCGCACGGCGATGGCCATCGGGGCCGATCGGGCCATCCTCGTCGAGACCGATGCCGAGTTGCAGCCGCTGGCCGTGGCCAAGTTGCTCAAGGCCGTGGTCGACAAGGAACAGCCTCAGCTCATCATCATGGGCAAGCAGGCCATCGACGACGACTGCAACCAGACCGGCCAGATGCTGGCGGCGCTGCTCGACCGCCCCCAGGGCACCTTTGCCAGCAAGGTGGAGGTGGCCGATGGCGCGGTGGTCGTCACTCGTGAGGTCGATGGCGGTCTGGAGACCATCAAGCTGCAACTGCCGGCCGTCGTCACCACCGATTTGCGCCTGAACGAGCCGCGCTACGTGACGCTGCCCAACATCATGAAGGCCAAGAAGAAGCCCCTGGAGGTGCTCAAGCCGGCCGACCTCGGGGTGGATGTGGCCCCGCGGCTGAAGACCCTGAAGGTGGCCGAACCTCCCAAGCGGGGCGCGGGCGTCAAGGTGCCCGACGTGGCCACGCTGGTCAGCAAGCTCAAGAACGAAGCCAAGGTCATCTGAGGAGCCCCGTCATGTCCATTCTTGTCATTGCAGAACACGAGCACGGCACCCTCAAGGGGGCCACGTTCAACACCGTGACGGCTGCGTTGGCCTGCGGGTCGGACGTGCATGTGCTGGTGGCCGGTCACAACGTGGGCGAGGCCGCCCGGCAGGCCGCCCAGATCCCCGGGGTGGCCAAGGTGCTGCACGCCGATGCTCCCCAGCTCGAAGAGCAACTGGCCGAGAACATCGCCGCCCAGGTGCTGGCCGTGGCCGGCGGGTACAGCCACATCCTCTTCCCGGCCACCGCCCACGGCAAGAACGCTGCCCCGAGGGTGGCGGCCAAGCTCGACGTGGCGCAGATCTCCGACATCGTCAAGGTGGTGGCGCCGGATACCTTCGAGCGCCCGATCTACGCCGGCAACGCGATTGCCACCGTGCAAAGCGCCGACGCGGTCAAGGTCATCACCGTGCGCACCACCGGCTTCGATGCAGCGCCGGCCAGCGGGGGCAACGCAGCCGTGCAGAGCATCGCGGCAGTGGCCGATGCCGGTTTGTCCAGCTTCGTGGGCCGCGAGGTCACCAAGAGTGATCGGCCCGAGCTGACGGCGGCCAAGATCATCGTCTCGGGTGGGCGGGCGCTGGGCTCCAGCGAGAAGTTCAACGAGGTGCTCACCCCGCTGGCCGACAAGCTCGGGGCGGCGTTGGGCGCCAGCCGCGCGGCGGTGGATGCGGGCTATGCACCCAACGACTGGCAAGTGGGCCAGACGGGCAAGATCGTGGCGCCGCAGCTGTACATCGCGGCTGGCATCAGCGGGGCCATCCAGCACCTGGCGGGCATGAAGGACTCCAAGGTGATCGTGGCGATCAACAAGGACCCCGAGGCCCCGATCTTCGCCGTGGCCGACTATGGCCTGGAGGCCGACCTCTTCGAGGCCGTGCCGGAGTTGGTCAAGAGCCTGTGAAGCCGATACAGGGCCGTGACGCCGTCGTGTCGCGGCCCGCGGGACCCGTGCGCCCCCTGCACAGGCCACGGGTCTTTTTTCCGCCTGGTGCACAAGTTGTCCGTTGAGTGACAAGCGAGGAGATGCCGTGAGTTACCGTGCCCCCGTGAAGGACATGCTGTTTTGCATGAAGGAACTGGCCGGTCTGGCCGAGGTGGCGAAGCTGCCTGGTTTCGAGGACGCCGGCGTGGAGACTGCCCAGGCCGTCCTGGAGGAATGCGCCAGGTTCAACGAGGGGGTGGTGGCGCCGCTCAATGTGGAAGGCGACCGCAATCCGAGCGCCTGGAAGGACGGCCAAGTCACCACGACGCCGGGCTTCAAGGAGGCCTTCCGTCAGTTTGCCGAGGGCGGCTGGCAGGGCCTGCAGCATCCCACCGATTTTGGCGGCCAGGGCTTGCCCAAGACCATCGGCGCGGCCTGCATCGAGATGATCAATAGCGCGAACCTGAGCTTCGCGCTGTGCCCGCTGCTGACCGATGGCGCCATCGAGGCGCTGCTGACGGCCGGCTCACCCGAGCAGCAGCGCACCTACATCCCCAAAATGATCTCGGGGCAGTGGACGGGCACGATGAACCTCACCGAGCCTCAGGCGGGATCGGATCTGGCCCTGGTGCGCACGCGTGCCGAGCCTCAGCCGGACGGCACTTACAAGCTCTTTGGCACCAAGATCTTCATCACCTACGGTGAGCACGACATGGCTGAGAACATCGTCCACCTCGTGCTGGCCCGCGTGAGCGGTGCGCCCGAAGGGGTGAAAGGCATCTCGCTGTTCATCGTGCCGAAGTTCCTGGTCAAGCCCGACGGCACGCTCGGCGAACGCAATGACGTGCACTGCGTGAGCATCGAGCACAAGCTGGGCATCAAGGCCAGCCCGACGGCGGTGCTGCAGTTTGGCGACCATGGCGGAGCCGTGGGCTACCTGGTGGGGCAGGAGAACCGCGGCCTGGAGTACATGTTCATCATGATGAATGCAGCCCGCTATGCCGTGGGTGTGCAGGGCATCGCGGTGGCCGAGCGGGCCTATCAGCAGGCCGTGGCCTATGCAAAGGAGCGCATCCAGTCCCGCCCGGTGGATGGCTCCAAGCCGGGCAGCGCGCCCATCATCCACCATCCGGACGTGCGTCGGATGCTGATGACGATGCGGGCGTACACCGAGGGTTGCCGCGCGATGGCCATCACGGCCGCAGCCGCCTACGACGCTGCTCACGCGCACCCGGATGCGGACGTGCGCAAACAGAACCAGGCTTTCTATGAGTTCATGGTGCCGCTGGTCAAGGGCTACAGCACCGAGATGAGCCTGGAGGTGACCAGCCTGGGGGTGCAGGTGCACGGCGGCATGGGATTCATCGAAGAAACCGGCGCGGCCCAGCACTACCGCGACTCGCGCATCCTGCCCATCTATGAAGGGACCACGGCGATCCAGGCCAACGATCTCGTGGGCCGTAAGACGGCCCGTGATGGCGGCCAGGTGGCCAAGGCGATCGCAGGGCAGATCGAGGCCACCGAGACCGCACTGGCTCGCCGCGACAGTGTGGCCGCCCGCGCGGTGCTCAAGCGTCTGAAAGCTGCCCGTGAAGCCTTCGTGCAGGTGGTGGACTTCATCGTCAGCCAGGCCAAGGCGAGTCCGAACGCTGCTTTCGCCGGCAGCGTGCCCTATCTGATGCTCGCGGGCAACGTGGTGGCCGGCTGGCAGCTCGCGCGTGCGCTGATGGTGGCCGAGGACCGGCTGGCCGCCGGTGAGGACACCGCCTTCATGCAGGCGAAGATCGCCACCGTGCGCTTCTATGCCGAGCACATCCTGGCCAAGGCGCCGGCCGTGCGCGACGCAATCGTCGACGGCGCCGACAGCGTGATGGGCCTGGACATCGAGGCTTTTTGAGTCGAGGAGCATCCCGTGCCACTGCCCACCGTTCTTCAGAACCTGCCGCTGCCGGTCATCGGCTCGCCGCTGTTCATCATCAGCAATCCCCGTCTCGTGATCGAGCAGTGCAAGGCCGGCATCGTCGGCTCGATGCCGGCGCTCAATGCGCGCCCGGCTTCTCAGCTCGACGAATGGCTGGCCGAGATCACCGAGACACTGGCAGCCCACGATCGCCAGCATCCGGACCGTCCTGCCGCTCCCTTTGCGATCAACCAGATCGTGCACAAGAGCAACGACCGACTCGAGCACGACATGGCGCTGTGCGAGAAGTACAAGGTGCCCATCATCATCACTTCGCTGGGGGCGCGCACGGACGTGAATGATGCCGTGCACCGCTGGGGCGGGATCGTGCTGCACGACATCATCAACAACACCTTCGCGCACAAGGCCATCGACAAGGGGGCCGACGGGCTGATTGCCGTGGCCGCCGGGGCCGGAGGTCATGCAGGCACCACCAGCCCCTTCGCGCTGGTGCAGGAGATCCGCGAGTGGTTCGACGGCCCGCTGGCCCTCTCTGGAGCGATTGCCAATGGCCGTGCCATTCTGGCAGCACGCGCGATGGGGGCGGACTTCGCCTACATCGGCTCGGCCTTCATCGCCACCGAGGAGGCGAGGGCGGTGGACGACTACAAGCGCATGATCACCGAGAGCACCAGCCAGGACATCGTCTATTCGAGCCTTTTCACCGGGGTTCACGGGAACTATCTGCGCGGTTCCATCGTGCGTGCCGGCCTCGACCCCGACGCCTTGCCTGAGAGCGACCCGAGCAAGATGAATTTCGGTGGCGAGGGGGCGAAGAAGGCCTGGAAGGACATCTGGGGTGCCGGGCAGGGCGTGGGTGCCATCAAGGAGGTGGTGCCCGCGCGCGTCTTCATCGAGCGTCTGCGCAGCGAGTACCTGGCCGCCAAGGCCCAGTTGTGTGCTGCCTGAGAGCAGCGCCCCGGGGCCTCGCGGAGGTCAGCCGCATGCCTGTCCAATCCGACCGGCATGCGCACGGCCAAGCCGAACGGGGAGCCGGCGTTGGCTCGGGATGACGAGGTTCAGGGGGCGCTGCCGTTGCGCCAACGGCGTCAGGTGCCCCCGCGCCGGCGGTCGGCCTGCACCTCGGTGGCGATCTTCCGGTGGAGCCGGGCGGCCTGGGCGCTCAGTCGGGTCAGCGCCTCGTCCAGGGCGTTGAGCGCCGCATCATGTTGGCCCCCATCGTCGAGTCCTTCCACAAGGCCGTGGTCGAGGTGGCCCGCCGCATCGGGTTGTCATTGGACGGAAGGCCGAGTCCGACCCGAGGGAGGGTTTGACAGCGGAGTGGCGATCCATTACTGTACGTATATACAGTCTCTGGGTCGCGGATTCCATGGCTAATCCCTCTTCCCACCCTTTGGTTTTCAAGGGCCGTGGCACGGGTTGGCGGCTGGCCCATCGTTTCGAAAGCAGCGAGCGCGAATGGTTTGACGATGGATGGGACTCGCTGGCGCAGGCGGACTCGGCGGCCGATGGGGCGGCCCCGGCGCCGCGCACCGAGGTGAGCGAAGAGCGCGTGCGCTCCCTGCTCAGCCCGAACGACTCGCCCGACATTCCCTTCGAGTGGTCGATCAACCCCTACCGGGGGTGCGAGCATGGCTGCATCTACTGCTACGCGCGGCCCACGCACAGCTACCTGAATCTGTCGCCCGGGCTGGACTTCGAAACGAAGCTGGTGGCGAAGGTCAATGCAGCCGAGGTGCTGGCACGGGAACTGGCGCGGCCTGCTTACCGGGTGAGCCCGATCAACATCGGCTCGGCCACCGATGCCTACCAGCCCATCGAGCGCCGCCTGGGGCTCACGCGCTCGGTGCTGGAGGTGCTGCATCGCTGCCGACACCCGTACACCATCGTCACCAAGTCCTCGGGCGTGGAGCGTGACCTCGACCTGATCGCCGCCGATGCTGCCGAAGGCCGGGCGATGGTTTTCGTGAGCGTGACGACGATGGACGCTGCACTGTGCCGCCGTCTCGAGCCGCGCGCGGCGGCACCGCATCGGCGCTTGCAGACAGTGCGGACGCTGGCCCGCGCCGGCGTGCCGGTGGGTGTGAATGTGGCGCCGATCATTCCCTTCCTGAACGAGCCCGAGATCGAGCGGCTGATCGATGCAGCGGCCGACGCGGGGGCTGCATCGATCCATTACACGGTCTTGCGTCTGCCCTGGGAGGTGAACCCGCTGTTCCAGCAGTGGCTGCAAGCGCATGTGCCCGGGCGCGCCGGGCGCATCATGGCGAGGGTGCGTGATCTGCGTGGCGGGAGGGACTACCGCGCCGAGTTCGGTTCGCGCATGAAGGGGGAGGGGCTGTGGGCGCAGCTCATTGCTCAGCGCGTCGACAAGGCCTGTGCCCGCGCCGGGGTGGCGCGGCGTGCACCGCTCCTGGACACGACGGCCTTCCGGCCCCCGGGTGACGAACGCCAGGCCGAGCTGTTTTGAAGCCGGGGGATCAGAACCGGATCTTCAGCGTCAGGCCCAGGGCCCACAGGCCCCGGCGCGGTTCGTCAGCCGTCTCGCGTTCGCGGAAGTGGCCCAGGGAGACTTCACCGAGCAGCCAGTCCTCGTGCATAGGTTGCTCCCAGCTCAGTTGCAGGCCGTACTCTTCGATGTTGACGCCCCCTCCTTCCCGGCCGCGCAAGAGGGCTTCGGTGGACAGCAGGCGCTGGTCGCCGAAGAAGCGGTACAGACCGAGGTTGCTCGACCACTCGAATCGCTGGCTGCGCTGTGTGTAGGTGGCTGCATGGAGCCAGCGCCCGACGAGGGTGGTGCTGAAATCGTGCTCGTACGACAGCGCGGTGGTGGAGCCCACGCGGTCGGCGCGGGTCCAGAAGACGGTTTCGCGAAAGTCGAGACGGTCGTTCGGGCCGAGTGGCCATTCGTGCCGGTAGCGCACTTGCGCATAGGGCTTGGGGCCGCCGCGCAGGCCCACGCGGAGGTCGAAACCGCCGCCGGCGTCCACCCCCAGGCCGGCGAAGAAGGCATCGCTGCGCGAGTTTTCGCGCTGCAGGTGCTGCTCGCGGGTCAGCGCCTGCGGCTGGTCGGTCACCACCTCCCGGGGGTCGTCGCGGCCCAGGAAGAACAGGGCGGTGCGCCGTTCGATGTTGGGCAGGCGAAAGCTGGCATTGAAGCGGGCGCCCAGGTCGGGCGAATTGCGTTCGCGCAGCAGCAGCCGCAACTGGAAGCGTCCGTTACGCACGGAGCCGCCGTCCTCAAAGGGGTGGTCGCCGAACCAACTGTCCACGCCGCGAGCCAGCCATTCGGTCGTGGCCCTCAGCGATTCCCGCGCCGTGACGGCCGCGTCCATGAGAGGCGTTTCGGGGGTGGCGACCTCTTCATCCTCAGGGGCTGCGATCCCGGGGGAGGCCAGGGCAACCAGCAACCCGGCACCCAGAAGGTGCCGCAATATCAAGCCATGGGAGTGGAGTGGGAGGCACGTGCGTCGTGGCATGGCGGCTCGGGCAAGGGAGCCGTCCCACTATAGGCCATGGGGCCCGACAAGGGTGCAAGGGAATGTCAGCGCCGGACCACCCGGATCTTGCCGATCATGCCCGCCTCGAAGTGGCCCGGCAGCAGGCACGCGAACTCGAACTCGCCCACGCGGTTGAAGTGCCAGATCATTTCGGCCGTCTTGCCCGGCGCCACATGGGCCATGTAGGGCTCGTCATGCTCCATGTCCGGGAACTTCTTCATCAGTTCGGCGTGTTCTTCGAGCTCCTTGCGCGTGCCCAGCACGAACTCGTGCATCACCTTGCCGCTGTTGTGGTGGATGAAGCGGATGGTCTCGCCTTGCCGTACCTCGATCTCGCGCGGGGTGAAACGCATGTCATCGGTCATCTTCACCTCGATCGTGCGTTTCACCGCCTTGGCCTGCCCAGCAATGCCCCAGGGTTTCTGCTCCATCACCACAGGGCCGTTGTGGCCGCCATGGTGACTGTCCCCGTGGGCCGCAGCAACGAAGGGCAGCGCCAGCAGGCCTGCGAGGGTGAGTGCGAGAGCAGGTTTCGTCATCAATGAACTCCTTGGGCTTGGTGTGTCAGTGGGCGTGGCCTTTGCCGTGAGGCTTGACGGCGCGTGCCGGTGGCGTTTCGGGCGAAGAGGGGTTGGCACGCACGGCACTCGGAGGCGCACCGGTCCACTCGTAGGCCACGGTGCCCGGCGGGTGCTTGAAGGGGCCGGGGTCGCTGTAGTCCCCAGGGCGCTGGTCCCGACGCACCTTGAACACGGTGAACATGCCACCCATCTCGAGCGATCCGTACTGCCCCTGGCCCGTCATCATCGGTGCAGTGTTGTCCGGCAGGGGCATTTCCATCTCGCCCATGTCGGCCATGCCGCGCTCGCCCATCAGCATGTAGTCGGGCACGACCTTCTGGATCTTGCTCACCAGGCCACGGTGATCCACCCCGATCATGGTGGGAACGTCATGCCCCATCGCGTTCATCGTGTGGTGGCTCTTGTGGCAGTGCAGCGCCCAGTCGCCTTCCTCGTCGGCGATGAGCTCGATCTGGCGCATCTGCCCTACGGCGATGTCGGTGGTGACCTCGTACCAGCGCGTGCCCGGCGGCGTGGGGCCGCCGTCGGTGCCCGTCACCTGGAACTCGTGCCCATGCAGGTGGATGGGATGGTTGGTCATCGTGAGGTTGCCCACGCGGATGCGTACGCGGTCATTCAGCCGGACATTCAGGGTGTCGATGGCCGGGAACACGCGGCTGTTGAAGCACCAGATGTTGAAGTCGAGCATCGTGTTGATGCGCGGTGTCTTGCTGCCGGGCTCCACGTCGAAGGCGTTGAGCAGGAAGCAGAAGTCGCGGTCCACCTCGCTGATGTGGGGATGCTTGGTGCGCGGATGCGTGACCCAAAAGCCCATCATGCCCATGGCCATCTGCACCATCTCGTCGGCATGCGGGTGGTACATGAAGGTGCCGGGGCGGCGGGCTTCGAATTCATAGACGAAGGTCTTTCCCACCGGGATCGGCGGCTGGTTCAGACCCGTCACACCGTCCATCCCATTGGGCAGGCGTTGGCCGTGCCAATGGATGCTGGTGTGCTCCGGCAGGCGGTTGGTGACGAAGATGCGGACCTTGTCGCCTTCGACCACCTCGATGGTGGGGCCGGGGCTCTGGCCGTTGTAGCCCCACAGGTTGACGTGAAAGCCGGGCGAGATCTCGCGCACCACGGGCTCGGCCACGAGGTGGAACTCCTTGACACCGTTGTTCATGCGCCAGGGCAGGGTCCAGCCATTGAGGGTGACCACAGGGTTGTAGGGCCTGCCGTTGGGGGGCACCAGTGGCGCGGCCGTTTGCGGGGAGGTCTGCACGACCGGTTCCGGCAGTGCGGCCAGGGCGGATCGGGCCACGGTCAGTCCGGCCACGGCGCCAGCGGCGCCCGCGAAGAACCGGCGTCGGGACGAGAAGGCTTGCATGGTGGTGTACGCAATGAGAAGGAATCAGTGGGCCGGGGCTGCGCTTGCGGCGGCGCTGCTGCCGCCGCCCAGTGACACGAAACTGCTAGGCTCGCCGCCCTGGAGCACCCATTGGAGGTCTGCTTCGGCGAGCCAGAAGTCGCGCTGCGCGTTCACGGCTTCGGCAGCGGCGGCAAAGCGCAGGCGGGTTTCCGTCAGCACATCCCAGACGCTCTTGAGCATGCCGTTGTAGCGCAGCACGGTTTCCTCGGCCATGAGCTCGCGCGTCTTGAGGACCTCGTCGCGGTAGCCTGCGGCCAGGGCGTGGCTGGTGCGGTAGGCCTTGTGGGCCATGCGGGCGTATGAAGCAGCGCGCAGGGCTTCGGCACGCTGCAACTGGTCGCGCAGGTGCTGCAGGTGCGCGTCCAGCGCCTCGGTGCTGATCAGGGTGTCGGGCAGGGCCGGCAGGCCTTCGGGCAGCGCCACCCGGTCGTGCTGGCCCGTCAGCCGCAGCACGCGGATCAGCTCTCGTTCGGCCAGAGCATCGGTGTACTCGGCCCGTTGCAGGGCCATGCGTGCCTCACTGAGTGCCAGCGAGGCGGGGGCGCCCTGCAGACGGCTCCAGTTGCCGACTTGCACCATCCGGCGACCGAGTTCGTGGGCCGTCTCGGCGGCGATCAGGCTCTCACGATGCAAGCCCACAGCCTGGCGTGCCGCCACGGCCCGGATCCAGGCCAGGCGCGCTTCCCGGGCCACGGCGAGCAGCTCGCCCAGCCCATGCACGCGGCGGTGCAGCGACGGGTCCAGATCCATCCAGCGGCCCTGGGCCACCGCCTCCGTCAACGCCGACCCGAGTTGAGCCTGCACGCCGGCCAGCGAAAGGTGGGTCTTCCAGGCCTGCCGTACAGCGTCGGCAGGCGCCGGCAACACCAGCGTGGGAGCCGGTGCGGCCGGCTCGGGTGGTGCCTGGAGGTTGGCCTGCTCCCAGCGCAGCACGTCGATGTGCCCGCGCTGGAATTGCCCGACTGCGTCGTTGGCCTCGCGCCAGCCCATGGGGGTGTCGGCCTGCGCGGCCACGGCGGCTGGCGCAACCGTCGCCAGCCCGGCCCAGACGGCGGCTGCGAGAAGCGGATGTTTGAGAGGGAGCATGACGGCCATGATGTAGGTCAACGGGTGGGTGCATTTTTGGCGGGGCCTGCCGACGTGAAGCTGTCTGGAAAATGACAAATCTGTCAGGTGTGGTCCATCGTGTGGCAGCCCAGGCACACTTGCGGGTGTTTCAGACAGTGCAGCGGCCGTGAAGATCCTGATCGTCGAAGATGAGCCCAAGACGGGCGACTACCTGCGCCAGGGCCTGCGAGAGGCGGGCTTCGGCGTGGAGCTGGCGGTGAACGGGGCCGATGGCTTGCACCTCGCCCTGAACGGCGAGGCCGATCTGGTCATCCTGGACGTGATGCTGCCTGGCATGGACGGCTGGACCTTGCTCCAGACCCTGCGCCGGCAGGGGCGTGACATGCCGGTGCTGTTCCTGACGGCCAGAGACCAGGTGGAGGACCGGGTGCGCGGGCTGGAGCTGGGCGCGGACGACTATCTCGTCAAGCCTTTTTCCTTTGCCGAGCTGCTGGCGCGCGTGCGTACCATCCTGCGCCGAGGCCGCGCGGGCCTGGAGGCCGCGACGCTGCGGGTGGCCGACCTGGAGCTCGACCTGCTGCGTCGCCGCGTGACGCGATCGGGCCGCCGCATCGATCTGACGGCCAAGGAGTTCGGCCTGCTCGAGCTGCTGATGCGCCGCAGCGGGGAGGTGCTGCCGCGCTCGCTGATCGCCTCGCAAGTGTGGGACATGAACTTCGACAGCGACACCAACGTGATCGAGGTGGCGGTGCGCCGTCTGCGGGCCAAGGTGGACGAAGGCTTCGAGCCACGGCTCATCCACACCGTGCGTGGCATGGGCTACGTGCTTGAAGTGCCTGAGGCCCGGGCATGAGGCGCCAGCTCACGCTGACGGCACGCCTGACGCTGCTCTACACCCTGGTGTCGCTGGCTGTGCTGTTGGGCCTGGGTCTTTTCGTGCTCAGGGTCACTGATGCGCATTTCGTGGAACTCGACGAAGAGCTACTGCGTGACAAGTCGCGCCTGATCGTGCAGATCGTTGCCGACAGTCGCTCGGCGGACGAGCTGGCCCGCCACCTGGATCACCTGCTGTCGAGTCACCAGGGCTTGCATGCCGAACTCCATGCCGGCGACCGGATCGTGTACGACCGGGATGCGCTGGGGCTGGCGCAGGCGGTGCGGCGGCTGAAGGGGGCGGTGCCGCCCTTCGAATGGACCCAGGCCGGGCGCACCTTCCGGGCCCTGGTGATCCCGCTGGAGCCGACGGCCGCACTTGGCGGCTCACAGCCCCTGGTCCTCACGCTGGCGCTGGACATCCACCACCACCAGCACTTCATGCAGGCGCTGACCCGGTCGCTGGCGGTCTATCTGGCCGTGGCGGCGTTGGCGAGCGGCCTGCTGGGCTGGTGGTCGGCGCGGCGCGGGCTGGCTCCGCTGCGGGAGATGAAGGCCCGCGCCCAACGCGTGACGGCGCGGCAGCTCGAGCATCGCATGCCGGTGCAGGATGTGCCGGTGGAACTGGCCGATCTGGCCCAGGGGCTGAACACCATGCTTGATCGTCTGCAACGCGACATCGAGCGCTTGTCGCAGTTCTCCGGCGACCTGGCTCACGAGCTGCGCACTCCCATCAGCAACCTGCTCACGCAGACGCAGGTGGCCCTGGCGCAGCCGCGCGATGTGCAGGCCTACCGCGACATCCTGGCGTCCAACGCCGAGGAACTGCAGCGCCTGGCCCGCATGGTCTCGGACATGCTTTTCCTGGCCCAGGCCGATCACGGACTGGCCCTGCCACGGCCGGAGCGCATCGTCCTGGCCGAGGAGGTGAGGGCGCTGTTCGACTTCTACGAGGCCCTGGCGGAAGACAAGGGCCTGCGCCTGGTGGCCGACGGGGCCTGCGAGGTCATGGGAGACCGGCTCATGGTGCGCCGTGCCATCAGCAACCTGCTGTCCAACGCGCTGCGGCATGCCTGGCCGGGCACGACGGTGCGCGTGACGCTGCAGGCACGGGCCACCGAGCACGTGCTGACGGTGCGCAACGAGGGCCCAGACATCGAGGCGCAGGATCTGCCCCGGTTGTTCGACCGGTTCTTCCGCGTGGACCGGTCACGCCGACATGGCCACAGCGAGGGCACGGGGCTGGGCCTGGCCATCACCCAGGCGGTGATGCGCTCGCACGGCGGCTACGCCTCGGCATGGTCGGGTCAGGGCCATACCGAGATGTCTCTGCATTTCCCGCGGGTACAGCCCCCGCGGGACGCTCTCACTTGAACAGGTCTTTGACCCGGTCGGTCCAGCTCTTGGCATGGGGCGAGTGGCGTTCACCGCCCTTCCTGAGCGATTCGTCCAGTTCCTTGACGAGCTTGCGCTGGTGCTCGGTGAGCTTGACCGGCGTCTCGATCTGGATGTGGCAGTACAGGTCGCCGGGATAGGCCGAGCGAACGCCCTTGATGCCCTTGCCGCGCAGGCGGAAGGTCTTGCCGTGCTGGGTCCCTTCGGGCAGTTCGATTTCGGCGCGGCCCGACAGCGTGGGCACTTCGATGGTCCCGCCCAGGATGGCGGTGGTGATGCTCACCGGCACGGTGCAGTGCAGATCGTCGCCGTCACGCTCGAAGATCTCGTGCTTCTTGATGCGGATCTCGATGTACAGGTCACCCGGCGGGCCGCCGTTGGTGCCGGGCTCGCCGTTGCCGGCCGAGCGGATGCGCATGCCTTCGTCGATGCCGGCGGGGATCTTCACCTCCAGCGTCTTGGACTTTTTCAGCCGGCCCTGGCCACCGCAACTGGGGCAGGGTTCGGGAATGACCTTGCCGCTGCCGTGACAGTGGGGACAGGTCTGCTGGATGCTGAAGAAGCCCTGGCGCAGGTGCACGGTCCCAGAACCATGGCAGGTGCCGCAGGTCTTGGCGCTGGTGCCCGGCCTGGCACCGGTGCCGTGGCAGGTGTCGCATTCTTCCCAACTGGGGATGCGGATCTGCGCCTCCTTGCCGTGAGCGGCTTCCTCCAGCGTGATCTCCATCGCATAGGACAGGTCGCTGCCGCGGTAGACCTGCGGGCCGCCGCGGCGTGCCCCTGCCGCCCCGAAGATGTCGCCGAAGATGTCGCCGAAGGCCTCGGCGAAGCCGCCGAAGCCCTCGGGCCCGCCGCGAAAGCCCGCACCGCCCATGTTCGGGTCGACCCCCGCATGGCCGTACTGGTCGTAGGCCGCGCGCTTCTTCGGGTCCGAGAGCATCTCGTAGGCTTCCTTGGCCTCTTTGAACTTCTCCTCGGCTTCCTTGGCCTTGTCACCCTGGTTGCGGTCCGGGTGGTATTTCATCGCCAGCTTGCGGTAGGCCTTCTTGATGTCCTCGTCGGACGCATTCTTCGCCACGCCCAGGACGTCGTAGTAGTCGCGCTTTGCCATGTTCTAGGTCACCTTCAAACGCAAAGCCCCCGTGCGCAG